>NZ_JBAKHW010000029.1:0-87054 GCF_036906815.1 Micromonospora sp. CPCC 205539
CGTCCCGCGCGGAGCGCCCCGCCCCCGCCCGCGCCCCGCCCGCGCCCCGCCCGCGCGGCCTGCGGCGCCCCGCCCGCGGAGCGCCAGCCAGCGCCGTGTCGCGCCAGCACCGCCCCACGGGGCAGATTGCCCGCGCCCACCAACACCGCCCGGCCCGCCCCGCGCGGCAGACTCCCCGCGCCGACGGCGCCACCGCTCGATCAACTCGACATCCCCGACGTCGCGGTATCCCACCCACACCGACACCCCCACATCAGCGATATCGAGTCGATCACCCGCCCAAGCGACAATGCCGGCGCCCGAGAACGGCTCGGGCCAGTCAGGACCGCGGGCCAGGGCCGAGGTCAGGACTGCGGGTCAGGGCCAGGACATGACGAAGGCCCGCTCCCCGGGCGGGGGAACGGGCCTTCGTGGTGGTACGGGTTGGCGACCGGGTGGGTCAGTGCTCGGCGGTGCGCCGGGTGCCGCTGTAGTACTCGAACAGCAGCCCGCAGGCGCCGAAGATGACCGCCAACAGACCGGCGCCGATCAGCCAGTACTGCCAGAACACCAGGCCCAGGCCGGCCGTCGCGGCGGCCAGTGCCAGACCGAACGGCCAGTAGCTGCCGGGGCTGAAGAAGCCGACCTCGCCGGCGCCGTCAGCGATCTCGGCGTCCGGCCGGTCTTCCGGGCGCAGGTCGATGCGGCGGGAGACGAACCAGAAGAAGCCGCCGCACATCGTGCAGAGCAGGAAGGAAAGCGCCAGGGCGACCGTGCCCACCCACTCGACGCCGCCGGTCTGACCGTTCGTCCAGGTGCCGTAGAGGATCGTGGCGCCGAAGAGGAACCCGGCGATGATCAGGAAGATACGCCATTCGGTCTTCATGCCGTTGCCTCAGCTTCCCGCGCCGGCCGGAGCGTTGTCCGGGTTGAAGTTGTCCCGCGTACGCCGGGTGTCGAACGGCTCCGTGGTCTCCGCGTACGGCTGCTCGCCGATCGCGCTGAGCGCGTCCTGCGTCGACTTGCCGCTCTGCTTCGCCGCCAGGAACTGGTCGTACTTCTCCGGCGAGACGACCCGCAGCTCGAAGTTCATGAACGCGTGGTAGCTGCCGCACAGTTCGGCGCAGCGACCCACGTAGGCGCCCTCCGCCTCCAGGCTGGAGACCTCGAACACATTGCGGATCTTGCCCGGCATGACGTCCCGCTTGAACAGCAGCTCCGGCACCCAGAAGGAGTGGATGACGTCGCGGCTGGTCTCCTCGAACCGGATGGACCGGTTGGTCGGCAGCACCAGCACCGGGATGACCTCGCTGGTGCCGAGCGTCGACGCGGTGGTGCGAGCCTCGGTGCCCTGGCCGTCGCGGTAGTTGAACTGCCAGTTCCACTTGAAGGCGACGACCTCGACCGTGACGTCGGGGTTCTTCGACAGCTTGTCCACGTCGGTCTGCACGATCGCCGTGTAGTAGAAGAGCACGGAGACGATCAGGATCGGCGCGATGGTGTAGAGGAACTCCATCGGCAGGTTGTAGCGGGTCTGCACCGGCAGCGCGTTGCCACGCTTGCGGTACCGCACGACGCACCAGAAGATCAGGCCCCACACGAAGACGCCGACCGCGAGCGCGGCGATGCAGGATGCGATCCACAGGTCGTACATCCGCCGCGACTCGGCCGAGATGCCGCCCTGCGGCCAGCCGAACCCGTCGAACGCCTGCCCCACGTCACAGCCCGTGAGCAGGACCAGCAGCGCCACGCCGCCAAGACCGAGCCCGGCCAACCGACCGGCACCGCGCCGTCGGCGTCCACCGACCCCTTGGGTAGCGCTGTGCCGTACGGCCGACGGCCGTACCTCCGAACTCCTTGCGACCACCTGGTCCTGCCTCCCTAGCGCGCCGCGGTGCGTCCTTCTCTCAGCGCCGCGGCAAAGGCGTCACCGACGGTCGCAGATTACTCGACCATGGCGGACTCGGCCGTGGTGGGGTCACTGTCCGCCCCCATCGGGGGGATCCTGGGCATACCGCCGCGATAGCGTAGGGAATCGTGAGTGCCTCCCCGGTCTACCTGGACGCCGCGACCGCCGCGCCCCTGCATCCGGTCGCGCGGCAGGCGCTGCTGGCCGCTCTCGAGGACGGCTGGGCCGACCCCGGCAAGCTCTACAGCCAGGCCCGCCGGGCCCGGCAACTGCTCGACGCCGCCCGCGAGGCCACCGCGCAGACGCTCGGCGTCCGCGCCGACGAGCTGTCCTTCACCCCCAGCGGTACGACCGCAGCGCACGGCGCGGTGCTCGGCGGCCTCGCGGGGCGCCGTCGGGTCGGCACGACGCTGGTGCACTCGGCGATCGAGCATTCCGCGGTGTTGCACGCCGCCGAGCGGCACCTCGCCGCGGGCGGTGCCGCCAACCCGGTAGGGGTCGACCGGCTGGGCCGACTGGACCTGTCCGCCTGGTCGGCCGCGGTCCGGGCTCCCGGGGTCGCGCTGGCCGCGCTGATCACCGCCAGTCACGAGGTGGGCACCGTGCAGCCGGTCGCCGAGGCGGCCGCCGCCTGCGCCGAGGCAGGTGTGCCGCTGTACGTCGACGCGGCGCAGTCGGTCGGTCGGGTGCCCCTGCCGGCGGGCTGGTCGGTGCTCACCGCCAGCGCGCACAAGTGGGGCGGCCCACCGGGGGTGGGTCTGCTGGCGGTCCGCAAGGGTGCCCGCTGGGAGTCGCCGTGGCCGGCCGACGAGCGGGAGTCCGGGCGTACCCCCGGGGCAGTGAATCTGCCCGCGGTGGTGGCGGCGGCGGCCAGCCTGCGCGCGGCGGCGGCCGACGCCGCGGCCGAGGCGGCCCGGCTGACGCCACTGGTGGACCGGATCCGGGCCCGGGTCCCGGTGGAGGTGCCCGACGTTGAGGTGGTCGGCGACCCGGTGCTCCGGCTCCCGCACCTGGTCACGTTCTCCTGCCTGTACGTCGACGGCGAGGCGTTGCTGCACGCGCTGGACCGGCGGGGTTTCGCGGTGTCGTCCGGCTCGTCCTGCACCTCGTCCACACTGCGCCCGTCGCACGTGCTGGAGGCGATGGGGGTGCTCTCACACGGCAACGTCCGGGTCAGCCTGCACCGGGAGACGACCGAGGCGGACGTCGAGCGGTTCCTCGCCGAGCTGCCCGGGATCGTCGCCGACCTGCGTGCCGAGGCCGGGGTGGTGGGGCTGTGACGATGCCGGACGAGGTGCTCGACTGCCGGGGCCAGCGCTGCCCGCTACCGGTGATCGCGGCGGCCCGACGAATGCCGGAGGTGCCGGTCGGCACGGTGGTCCGGGTGCTCGCCGACGACCCGGCCGCGGCGGTGGACATCCCCGCCTGGTGCCGGATGCGCGGCCAGGAGTTCCTGGCCGCGATAACGGGCCCGGAAGGCCCCGCCTACGACATCCGCCGCACCCACTAAACCCACACCGCCCCACCCCGCGCCCCACAACCGCGCCCCACAACCGCGCCCCACAACCGCGCCCCACAACCGCGCCCCACAACCGCGCCCCACAACCGCGCCCCACCACCGCGGCGATCTTGCAGTTCCTGCCCCGACAACGCGCGCAAAAGCCGCGGATTAGAGACACAAAGTGCAAGATCGCCGCAGCGAGCAGCGAGGGCGAGCAGCGAGCAGCGAGGGCGAGGGGTTACGGCAGTAGGTGCGGGCGGATCTCGTCGGCCGCGGTGTCGCCGTAGGACTCGGCGAGGCGCTTGACGAAGAGGTCGGGGCGGACGTCGTACTCCTGGGTGCCGACGGTCTCCAGGACCAGCGTGGCCAGCAGCGAACCGACCTGCGCGGCCCGCTCCAGGCCCAGCCCCCAGGAGAGCGCGGTGAAGAAGCCGGCCCGGAAGCCGTCGCCGACACCGGTCGGGTCGACGGCCCGGATCTCCCGCGCGATCGGCACGTGGATCAGGTCGGCACCCCGCTGGGCGATCTCCACGCCGTGCTTGCCCAGCGTGGTGACCCGCACCTTCACCAGCTCCAGCAGCTGGTCGTCGCTCAGACCGGCCTTGCTCTGCAGCAGCGACTTCTCGTAGTCGTTGGTCATCAGGTACTCGGCGCCTTCGATCAACGCCACCACGTCCTCACCCGGCATCCGGGCGAGCTGCTGGGAGGGGTCGGCGGCGAAGGCGTACCCGCGGGTGCGGCACTCGGCCGAGTGGCGCAGCATCGCCTCGGGGTCGTTGGCGCTGACCAGCACCAGGTCCAGGCCGCCGACCCGGTCGGCGACCGGGGACAGCTCGATGTTGCGGGCCTCGCTCATCGCGCCCGCGTAGAACGACGCGATCTGGCACATGTCGGTGTCGGTGGTGCAGACGAACCGGGCGGTGTGGGCCACCTCGCTGATGTGCACCGAGTCGCAGTCCACACCGTGCCGCTCCAGCCACGAGCGGTAGTCGGCGAAGTCGGCGCCCACCGCTCCCAGGAGCACCGGGCGCAGCCCGAGCTGCCCCATGCCGAAGGCGATGTTCGCCGCCACCCCACCGCGGCGCAGCACCAGGTCGTCGACCAGGAACGAGAGGGAAACCTTGTGCAACTGGTCGGCGATGAGCTGGTCGGCGAAACGGCCAGGGAAGCTCATCAGGTGATCGGTGGCGATCGAGCCGGTCACGGCGATCTTCATGTCAACCCTCGGGGTCGGGAGCACGGCGCGGACAGCCTACCGGCCCGCAGAGCCGACCCACACACGACGACGGGGCCGTTCCCCGAAGGGCGGCCCCGTCGTGCTGGTGCGTGGCGCGACTCTAGTTGAACGAGTCGCCACAGGCGCAGGAGTTGCCCGCGTTGGGGTTGTCGATGGTGAAGCCCTGGGCGTCGATTCGGTCGGCGAAGTCGATGGTGGCGCCCGAAAGGTACGGAGCGCTCATCCGGTCGACGACGACCCCGACACCGTCGAAGTCGGTGACGACGTCACCGTCGAGCGAACGCTCGTCGAAGAAGAGCTGGTACCGCAGGCCGGAGCAGCCACCCGGCTGCACCGCAACCCGAAGCCGCAGGTCGTCGCGGCCCTCCTGCTCGATCAGAGCCTTGACCTTCTGCGCCGCGACGTCGGTGAGGACGACGGAAGTAGAGGCCTTGGCCTCGGTCGACTCGGTCTGCGCTGGCGTAGTCACGTGGAAGTCTCCCTGCGCGGTTTGGGTCCGGACGCACTGGCCAACGTCGCGCGCCGTCCAGTCATTCCCGGTGTGGGTCCTTGACCGATGGTACGCCGATCCGGCCGGACTCACCCCGGTGGCGTGACCCTCGCCGCAGGTCGGCCCGGCCCCGACCGCGCCGGCGACGTGGGGTGGACGCTCAGCGGCTCCACTGCCGGGCCAACCGGGCACCCAACTCGCGCAGCCCTTCCGCAGGCCGGCTCAGCGCGGCGGCGAGCCCGCCGCCCTCCTCCCCGCCGAAGTGCTCGACCAGACTGTAGGAGTCGGTCACGCCCGCCGAGGCGGCCTCCCGCCGACCGGTGCTCACCTGACCGGCCACCACCACGCACGGCACCCCTCGGTCCCGGGCGGCGCCGGCCACCCCGGCCACCACCTTCCCGCGCAGCGACTGGTGGTCGAAGGACCCCTCGCCGGTGATCACCAGGTCGGCGCTGTCCAACGCCGCGTCCAGCCCGGTGGCGGCGGTGACCAGGCCGATGCCCGACTCGCAACCACCGCCCAGGGCGAGGATGGTCGCGCCGATGCCGCCGGCCGCTCCGCCGCCGGGCAGCGCGCCGAGCCCCGCCGGGCAGTCGGGCAGGTCGCGCTCCAGCACCGCCGTGAAGCGTTCCAGGGCGGAGTCGAGCAGCAGCACGTCGGCGCGGTCAGCGCCCTTCTGCGGGCCGAACACGTTGCTCGCGCCGTGCAGGCCGAGCAGCGGATTGTCCACGTCGGTGGCGGCGACCAGCCGGGCGCCACGCAGCCGGGGTGCGCCGTCGAGCGCGTCGACCGCGGCCAGCGCCGCCCCGCCGTACGGCAGTGCCGCGCCAGCGGCGTCGAGCGGGGTCACGCCCAGCGCGGCGAGCATGCCGGCGCCGCCGTCGTTGGTGCCGGAGCCACCCAGCCCGATCACCACCGTCCGGGCGCCGCTCTCCACTGCGGCGGTCACCAGCAGCCCCAGCCCGTACGAGGTGGTGGTCTTCGGGTCGCGTTCGGTGGCGGCGAGCAGGTGCAGGCCGCACGCCTGGGCGCTCTCCAGGTAGGCGGTGGCGCCGTCGCGGGTGAGCAGGATCTCACCGGCCGCCGGCCGGCCCAACGGATCGACCGTCGGCACCGGCACCCGCCGGCCGCCGACCGCCTCGGCGAGCACCTCCACGAAGCCCGGCCCACCGTCGGCGAGGGGCCGGATCAGCAGGTCGTCGGCGGCGGCGACGGTGCGCCAGCCGGCGGCCACCGCGGCGGCCACCTCCGGCGCGGGCAGGGTGCCGGCGAACTTGTCCGGACAGAGCAGCACGCGCATGCCGAGCAGTGTGGCAGCCCACACCGACCGAGGCCGCGCCGCGCCCGCGCTGTGGGACCATGGGGTACGTGACTTCGACCTGGGTGGAACCTTCCAACACGGCGACGGCTCTGCTGCTGCTCGGCCGGGGCAGCGACCCCGACACCGAGCGCGGCGTCGAGTGTCCGGGCGACCTGCCGGCGCCCAGCGACCCGAATCTGGTGGCCCGCGCCGCGGCGGCGAAGGCGAAGCTGGGCAGCAGGGTCTTTGTGCTGGGGCACCACTACCAGCGCGACGAGGTGATCCAGTTCGCGGACGTGACCGGCGACTCGTTCAAGCTGGCCCGGGAGGCCGCCGCCCGCCCGGACGCGGAGTACATCGTCTTCTGCGGTGTGCACTTCATGGCCGAGAGCGCCGACATCCTCACCACCGACGCCCAGCGGGTGATCCTGCCCGACCTGGCGGCGGGCTGCTCGATGGCGGACATGGCCGTGCTGGGCCAGGTCGAGGCCGCCTGGGACACGCTGACCGAGCTGGGCATCGCCGCGGACACCGTGCCCGTGACGTACATGAACTCCTCGGCCGACATCAAGGGCTTCGTGGGCCGCAACGGCGGTGTCGTCTGCACCTCCTCCAACGCCAAGCGCGCCCTGGACTGGGCGTTCGAGCAGGGGTCGAAGGTGCTCTTCCTGCCCGACCAGCACCTGGGCCGCAACACGGCCGTCCTGGAGATGGGCCTCTCGCTCGACGACTGCGTGCTCTACGACCCGCACAAGCCGGGCGGTGGCCTCACCCCCGAGCAGCTGCGGGACGCCAAGATGATCCTCTGGCGGGGGCACTGCTCGGTGCACGGCCGGTTCACCCTGGAGAGCGTCAACGACGTCCGGGAGCGGGTGCCCGGTGTCAACGTGCTCGTCCACCCGGAGTGCCGGCACGAGGTGGTCACCGCCGCTGACTACGTCGGCTCGACCGAGTACATCATCAAGACCATCGAGGCGGCTCCGGCCGGTTCGGCGTGGGCGCTCGGCACCGAGCTGAATCTGGTCCGCCGGCTGGCGCTGGCACACCCGGACAAGCAGATCATGTTCCTGGACAAGGCCGTCTGCTACTGCTCGACGATGAACCGGATCGACCTGCCGCACCTGGTCTGGGCGTTGGAGGAGCTGGTCGCGGGCCGGGTGCCCAACCAGATCACGGTCGACCCGGACACCGCGCACCACGCTCGGGTGGCCCTCGACCAGATGCTCGCCCTGCCCGGTGCGGACACCCCGGCACCGACTGCGGCCTGATCACGTTCTGTAGCGCCCTTGGTACGCAAAAGCGCCGGATCACCGATTAATGCCACACACGCCGATGTGACCGAGTCCTTTATCGTCACCGAGGGCTATGCTGCCGGAGCGACGACGCAAGCGGGCCGGTTCGATCTGGCCGCATCCGGGGTAGCGACACCGTTCATGGCTCCCCACCATCTACACAGCAGCACCGACGCGCTGGAGGTTGCGTTGACCGACGACGTCCTGGTTGTGCACGGAGGCACTCCGCTCGAAGGGCGGATCCGCGTGCGCGGCGCGAAGAACCTGGTTTCGAAGGCGATGGTCGCCGCGCTGCTCGGCGACAGCCCGAGCCGGCTGTTCGACGTGCCGAAGATCCGCGACGTCGAGGTGGTCCGGGGTCTGCTCGGTCTGCACGGCGTCAAGGTGACCGACGGCGGCGAGGACGGCGAGCTCGTCTTCGACCCGGCGAACGTGGAGAGCGCCAGCACCGACCAGATCAACGTGCACGCCGGCTCCAGCCGGATCCCGATCCTGTTCTGCGGCCCGCTGCTGCACCGGCTCGGGCACGCGTTCATCCCGGACCTGGGCGGCTGCCACATCGGGCCGCGCCCGATCGACTTCCACCTGCAGGCGCTGCGCGAGTTCGGCGCGACGGTCGACAAGCGGCCCGAGGGTCTGCACCTGTCCGCGCCGAACGGGCTGCACGGCACCAAGTTCGCCCTGCCGTACCCGAGCGTCGGCGCCACCGAGCAGGTGCTGCTGACCGCGGTGATGGCCGAGGGCGTCACCGAGCTGCGCAACGCCGCGGTGGAGCCGGAGATCATCGACCTCATCTGCATCCTGCAGAAGATGGGCGCGATCATCAAGGTGCACACCGACCGGGTGATCGAGATCCAGGGCGTGCCGAAGCTGCACGGCTACACCCACCGCCCGATCCCGGACCGGATCGAGGCGGCGAGCTGGGCCGCTGCCGCGCTGGCCACCCGCGGTCACGTCGAGGTGCTCGGCGCGCAGCAGGCCGACATGATGACCTTCCTGAACATCTTCCGTTCGGTCGGCGGCGAGTACGAGGTCACCGACGCCCGCGCGCCGAAGCTGGGCGACCCGGGCCAGGAGGGCGGCATCCGGTTCTGGCACCCGGGCGGCGAGCTGAACGCCGTGGCGCTGGAGACCGACGTCCACCCCGGCTTCATGACCGACTGGCAGCAGCCGCTGGTCGTGGCGCTGACCCAGGCCCGGGGCCTGTCGATCGTCCACGAGACGGTGTACGAGCAGCGGTTGGGCTACACCGAGGCGCTGAACTCGATGGGCGCCAACATTCAGGTCTACCGGGACTGCCTCGGCGGCACCCCGTGCCGCTTCGGCCGGCGCAACTTCAAGCACTCGGCCGTGATCGCCGGGCCGAGCAAGCTGCACGCCGCGGACCTGGTCATCCCGGACCTGCGGGCCGGGTTCAGCCACCTGATCGCGGCGCTGGCCGCCGAGGGCACCTCCCGGGTGTACGGGGTGGACCTGATCAACCGCGGCTACGAGGACTTCGAGGCGAAGCTCGCCGACCTCGGCGCGCACGCCGAGCGTCCGTAACGTCGAACACCTGCGCTACGACGGCCCGGTGCACCGCGATGTGCACCGGGCCCGAACCGTTGGCTACCCTTGCCGCGTGCCGTCGCTCTTTCGCCGCAAGTCCACCGACCTCGTCGACGAGGCCGTCTCCTCGGTAACCCCTGAGGAGACCGCCGATCGTTCCCGGGGTTACACCCCCGCCAAGGGTCGGGAGACGCCGAAGCGGCCCACCGCCGGCCGCCGGCCGGCCGGCCCGACCCGCCCCCTGACCAAGGAGGAGGAGCGGGAGCGTCGCCGCCAACTGCGTGCCGAGGCCGCGTCGGAGTTCCGCCGGGAGGGCGGCCCCCGTGACCGCGGCCCGGAGCGACTGCTGGCCCGCAACGTGGTCGACTCCCGGCGTACCGTCGGCACCTGGTTCTTCGGCGGCGCGCTGGTCGTGCTGATCGGGTCGAACGGCGCGATGCCGCCGCTGGTCCGACTGATCTCCAACGTGCTCTGGGGTGCCCTGGCGCTGGGCGTGATCGTCGACTCGGTGCTCATCTGTCGCAAGATCAGCAAGCTGGTTCGGGAGCGCTTCCCGAAGAGCGACGTACGGCCGGGCTCGCTCTACCTGTACGCGGTCATGCGGTCGATCACCTTCCGGCGGATGCGCGCCCCGGCCCCCCAGGTCAAGCTCGGCGACAAGGTCTGACCTCGGCTCAGGGCACGCCGAGCAGGCGGAGCACCGCGGTGGTGGCCGCCGCGCCGATCACCACCAGCACGAACGGCACCCGCCGCCAGGCCAACAGCACGCCCACCAGCACCCCGGCCGGCCGAGCCCAGCCGGCGAACCGGCCGGCTTCGGTGAGCGCCGCGGTGGCGGCCAGCGCGGCGAGCAACGCGGCGGCGCCCACCGGCAGCAACAGCCGGGCCCACTCGGGCAGGTCCAGCCGGTCCCGCAACAGCACGCCGGCGACCCGGAAGCCATAGGTACCGGCGGCCAACGCCAGGATCACCGCGATCAGCACGTCCCCTCCTCGGTGCGTTCGGCCACGCCAGCGGGTGCGGACGGGTCGGTGCCGGCCCGTGGCGTCGGCGCGGAGCTGGACGGCGGACGAACGGTCTTTCCCAGGTCGTCCGCCCCGACGCCACCGGTCGGCCCCGCGCGACCACCGGTCGGCCCGGCCCCTACGAGCGGCCCAGCCCCTACGAGCGGCCCAGCCTCGACGAGCGGCCCGGCCTCGGGCGGGGTCGGTCGGCGGCGGAGGGCGAGCGCGACCGGGCCGGCGAGCGCGAGCAGCACCGGCAACCCCGCTGGCAGCACCGGAGTGACGGCGACCGCCAGCGCGGCTCCGCCCAGCGCGGCGTTGCGGGTGTCCCGGTCGCGCAGTGTCGGCAGCAGCAGCGCGATCAACCCGGCCGGGAAGGCGGCGTCCAGACCCAGCGCCGCCGGGTCGCCGACCGCACCACCGGCGAGGACGCCCAGCAGGCTGCCCGCGTTCCAGGCGAGGAAGAGCGACGGCGCGGCCAGCCAGTACGCCCGCCGCCGGGCGGCGCCGGGCGGTCGGGCCAGCGTGAACGCGGTCGTCTCGTCGGTCATCAGGTGGCTGCCGACCAGCCGATGCCACAGTCGTGGACCGAGACTGTCGCCGAGGGCGAGACCGAACGGCAGGTGCCGGGCGTTGAGCAGCAGACCGGCCAGCACGGCGGCCAGTGGGCTGCCGGCGGCCACCAGACCGATCGCCATGAACTGGGCGCCACCGGCGTACAGGACCGCCGACATGGTCAGAGTGGCCCACACGGGCAGCCCGGCGGCCACCGCCACCGCCCCGAACGAGGCACCCACCGCGATCATGGCCGCCGCGAGGGCAAGCACGTCACGAAGCATCCGGGCGCCGGCTGTTCGTTGTACCGTACGCATGGTTCACCATGGTGAACAGCTCACCGCTGTTCGTCAAACCGAACGTTGATCCAATGGAGCGAACGCATGTCTCCCGAACCGGCCGCCCCGCTGGCCACCATCGCCGCAGCCCTGCGTCGCGAGCGGGAGCGGGTCGGCATCTCGCTGACCGAGCTCGCCCGCCGTGCCGGGGTGGCCAAGTCCACCCTGTCCCAGTTGGAGTCGGGCACCGGCAACCCGAGCGTGGAGACGCTCTGGGCGCTCGGCGTGGCACTCGGCGTGCCGTTCAGCCGCCTGGTGGAGCCGGCCGACGACACCGTCCGGGTGATCCGGGCCGGTGAGGGGCCGCAGGTCCGCTCCGAGCAGGCCGACTTCACCGGCACGCTGCTCAGCGCCGGGGCGGCGCACCTGCGCCGGGACGTCTACCTGATCACGTTGGAGCCGGGCGCGGTCCGGGCCGCCGAGGCGCACACTCCCCGCAGCGTCGAGCACGTGGTGGTCGCCGCCGGTCGACTGCGGGTGGGCCCGGAGTCGGGCCAGGTCGACCTCGACCCCGGCGACTACGCGACGTTCCCCGGTGACGCCCCGCACCGTTACGAGGCGCTCACCCCCGGCACCTTCGCCGTACTGATCATGGAACATCCCTGACCTCGGACGACGATCCCGGCCGGACCAGCTCGGCAGCACGTGCGGTATCGTCGATGCCAGATTCGGTTATCGACCCAAATGTCCAAAAACCATGGGATAACGTTTGTGCCCGTGGGCGTCGCCACAGTGGCGGTGACCGAGTCCACGCCGTTACCCTCCATCCGCAGCCCACGCCCTGCCGGAACGGGCGACTTGACCGGCACGCGAGGCGCCCCAGCGCGACAATTTGCAACGAGGTGACAACGCCGTGAGCGAGCGGACGCGAGCCGGCCACCGGGGCGTGGCAGGCGGCGACCGGACGCCCAGCGGTCACCGGGGCGCGCACGCGTACGGCCCACCTCCGGCGGGGATCGGCCGGCTGGCCGGGTGTGGCGACGGGCTCACCGGATGAACGACCGCTACGCCGACCGGTGGGGGCGGGATCCGAACGAACCGTCCTGGGTGGGCGAACCGACCACCGAGTGGCACCCCCAGTTCCCCGGCCAGCGTTATCCCGGCGACATCGGCCTGTCCGACCAACCGCCCCCGCCGTCGCGCGGCCGGGCGACCGTGGTCGGCCGCACCGAGGTGCCGCCGCTCGCGCCGACCCGCCCGGACGGCACCTACCTCGGCCGGTCCTGGGCCGACGAACCGCCCGCCGAATCGGCGCCGTACAGCCGATCCTGGGCCGACGACGAGCCGATCGAGGCGCCCGCCTACGGCCGGTCCCGGAGCGACGAACGCCCGGTCGAGACCGCCTCCTACGGCCGGACCGACGACGACCCCCGACGCTACGACCATGAGCCGTACCGCCGGCCACTGCCCGAGCCGCCCCGGCGCGAGGATCGCCGCCCCGAGTCGGACCCGCGAACCGCCTGGTCCGACCGGCGTGGCACCGACGACCGACACCCCGCCGACGAGCGCGGCCCGGCTCGGGAGGCAGCCTGGCACCGGGACCAGTCCGCCACCGACCGGTACGACAGCCGCCGGCCCCGGCACGAGCCAGCCGACCGGGACCGGGGGTACCCGACGGCGCCACCGGTCTCCCCCGCTCCCCGGGGCGACTCCGGGTGGGTGCCGGAGCCGGACGAGGCACAGCGCCGGCGCGGCGCCCAGGAGCGACCGGCCGCCGGATACGAGCGCCACCCCGCCGACGGGTACGGGGCACGAACGCCCCGGGGCCAGGACGGCCGGACGGCCGAGGGTTGGGCCGCCGACGGCGCTGGCCAGTGGGCACCCGTGGACGGTCGTTCCCGGTACCGCGCGGACGGGTACCCCGACCGGAGCGCCGACGACGTCCGCCGCCCGGACCGCGCCGACGACCCCCGCCGCCCGGACCGCGCCGACGACGTCCGCCGCTCCGACCGCGCCGACGACCCTCGCCGCTCCGACCGCGCCGACCGCTCCGACCGCGCCGACCGCGCCGACCGCGCCGACGACGCTGCGCCGGCGCGATCCCGCGCGGAGTCCGCGAACGGCACGCCGACCGACCGGCGCTACCGCCCGGACGAGGGGACTCGGACACCGCAGACACCCGACGGTGGACGCCGCCGCCGGCCCGAGCCGGAACCTCAGCCGCACCGGGACGACGAGCATCGTCGACCCGACGCCGAGCCGCACTGGCAGCCCCGCGAGGCGGCGGCCCGTGCCGACGCGTACCCGGACCGGCGCCCCCGCGAGGAGGCCCGGCCGGCGGCCTACCGCGAGGAGACGTACCGCGAGGAGACGTACCGCGAGCCCCGGCCGCAGCCCGGCGACCGGCCGGACGGCAACCTGCCCTGGCCACCGCCGGGTCCCGTGCGCCCGGACCGCTCCCGGGAGCCGGACCACCGGACCGAGCCGCACCGCAGCGCCGAGCCCGGTGGGCCATCACGGTCGGGCTCCCGGTCCGAGCGTCCACCGGCCACACCATCCCGGTACGACGAACGACCGGCTCGTCCCGCCGCGGCGGCAGCCACCTCCGGCTGGGCTGCCCCGGTCGCCCCCGAGCGACCGGTGTCGCCGGCACCCGTCTCCCCCGCCGCGCCCGGACGGGACCGTCCGCTCTCGGCCGCCCCGATCTCCCCCGCTCCGACGGATCGCGACCGCCGCCCGACCGACTACCCACCGCCCAGCCGCCCGGATCGGCACGGGCCGGTGCCACCAGCCCCGGTCTCCCCGGCAGGGGACGTACCCGTCTCGGGTCCGCCGGCCGCCCGGCTCCGGCTGGAATTCCTGCCCGCGCCGGTGGATCCGCCGCTGTCCGACCAGCGCCCCGACGCACCGATGCCCCACGAGCGCCGGACGCCAGCCGAGGCGGCCGATTCCCGGCCCACCGCGCCGCCGCGCTACACCGGTCCAGGCGGCGGAGACCGCGCGACCCCGACAGACCGGCCGACCTCGACAGACCGGCCGACCCCGACAGACCGGCCTGCCCCGACGGTGGACGCGCGCCCGTCGGTGGCGCCTCCACCCACCTGGCAGGCACCGGACCCCCGACCGGCCCCGACACCCACGGCGGGCGTCGCCGAGCCGGCACTTCCGCTGGCCCCCGGCGTGCCGCGCCGCTACGTCCCGCCGCCGCCATCGGATCCGCCGGTGGCGCCCGAGCCCGTCGAACCCTCGACCACCCGTGGGCCGGACGCCTGGTTCAACTCGGCGACCCCGGTCGAGTCCACAGGGGACGAATTGTCGGCCGACCGCAAGCCGGCCGAGGCACAGCCGGCCTCCGGCGGCTCGGCTGGCGACTCGACGTCGACCCGCCCGGAACGCGACCAGCCGACCTGGGTTGCCGAGCCCGCGACCGAGGACCGGACGGCCGGCCCGACGGATGCCAGCCCCTACGCAGCCGACGAGCCGGCCGCTGCGACGTCGGTGTCCGCACCGCCCGCACCGCCGATCTCCACGCCGCCCGCACCGCCGGTGTCCGCACCGCCCGTCTCCGCGCCGCCGACCCAGCCGGTCTCCGCGCCCCCGGCCCAGCCGGTCTCCGCGCCCCCGGCCCAGCCGGTCCACGCGCCGCCGACCCAGCCGGTCTCCGCGCCCCCGGCCCAGCCGGTCTCCGCGCCCCCGGCCCAGCCGGTCTCCGCGCCCCCGGCCCAGCCGGTCTCCGCGCCCCCGGCCCGGCCGGTCTCCGCGCCCCCGGCCCGGCCCGTGTCGGCGCTTCCGGCCGACTCGGTCTACAGCGACTCCGGCCGCTGGGCCGAGGACGTCGTCAGCGATCGGAAGCCAACGGTCGAGTCGACGCAGGACGACACGCCCGCGCCGGTGTCCGCGCCACCGGACCGGCCAGTGTCCGGCGCCCCGCCCAGTTGGGCGGACGACTGGACCGGCGATCCGCAGCGGGCTGGCGTGCCCACGACGGCGGAGGCGTACCAGCCGGTCTCCGACGTGCCGAGCACCGGGATGGACCGCCACCGCACCGAGCCTGAGCCCACCGAGGCCGACCACCAGGTCGCCGCGCCTCCGGACGAGTCCACGACCGACGACGCCTGGGCGTCGGATCGCCTCGCCGATCACGAGTCGCCGGACTGGTCCACCACGACGCCGCTCGACGACCAGCGGCCGATTCCCACGCTGGCGGACCGGCCTCCCTCGGCACCGCCGAGGAAGGACAGCGGCCCGGTCGACCTCGACGCGGAGCACGCACCGACCTCCACTGGGGATGAGCCAGCGGCTGGTCGGAGCATCGCCGGACCGACGTCGCCGGCCAATTCGCGATCCGACGACCTGTCGGCCACCGATGCACCGCCGGCCCGATCCGCGCTGGCCGAGCAAGATGCTGAGCCCACCGTCCCGGTAGCCCCCACCTCCGCACCGCCGGCCACGTCGGCTCCGGTATCGGCGCCGCCGATGTATGCGGCGCGGCCAGTGTCCGCGCCACCCGTCCCGGCAACGCCGGTGTCAGCACCGCCGCTGTCGGCGACACCCGTCTCGGCGCCACCCTCGTCGGCGACGCCCATCTCAGCACCGCCGCTGTCGGCGACGCCCGTCTCGGCGCCACCCTCGTCGGCGACGCCCATCTCCGCGCCACCGCTGCCGGCGACGCCCGTCCCCGCGCAGCCCTCGTCGGCGACGCCCATCTCCGCGCCACCGCTGTCGGCGACGCCCGCCCCCGCGCAGCCCGTCTCCGCACCGCCCGTGTCCGCACCGCCGGCCGCCGTTCCCGGGCCGCGGACCGCGCCACCCGCTGCCGACACTGAGCCGCCGCCGGCACCCCGCCCGTCGCTCGCGGACCAGGGCGACCCGGAGCAGGTCCTCTCGGCGTACCGCTGGCGATTGGACCCGGTCACCCTGCGCGAGGTGCTGGCCGAACCGGACGACCTGCGGGCGATCCGGCGGCGGCTGACCGAGAAGTTGGGCTCGGCCATCGACAACCGGGCCCGCGCCCGCCTGCTCAGCCTGCGGGCGGTAACCTCCCGGATCCTCGGCGACCTGGACGACGCGCTGGCCGACGGCCGGCTCGCCCTCACCTACGCCGACGCCACCGGCGAGCTGCGGCGGACCTCGCTCGCCCAGGCCCGGCTCGCCCACGTGCTGCGCTGGCGCGGTGACTTCGCGGAGGCCGACCAACTCTTCGCCAAGGCCCTCTCGATCGAGCTGCCCGACCGGTTGCGGGCCGCCCTGCACGAGCACGCCGGTCGGTCCTGCTATGACCAGGGCCGGCTGATGGAGGCCTGCCAGCACTTCGAGCGGGCTCTCGACCTGCGCGGCGCCGGGGACGCGGACCTCCTGGACCGAATCCGGGTGAGCCTCGACGCGGTGACCACCCGCGCCGAGGCGGACGGCTTCGGGGCGTACCCCCGTGGTCGGGACGAACTGCTCGACCGCGACCGACCGCCGCTGCCCGGCCGCGACGGACCATTGTGGGGTTACACCGACCCGGACGGTGAGCTGGTCATCCCCGCGCGGTACGCGGAGGCGCAGCCGTTCCACGACGGCCTGGCCTGGGTCCGCCGGCCGGACACCGACCGGTGGTCGCTGATCAACCTGGGCGGTACGACGGTGATCCCGCCCACCTACCGCGCGGCGCGTCCGTTCAGCGACGGCCTGTCCTGGGTGGCGGACAACGCGAACGGCTGGTTGGCGATCGACGCGACGGGCACGGTGCAGGTCCCGCCCGGTTTCGCTGACGTGCGACCGTTCCAGCGCGGGGTGGCCGCGGTCAAGCGCGAGGGGTGGGGTGCGGTCGATCGGAACGGCCGGATGGTGGTGCCGACCCGGTACCACGCCTTCAGCACGGAGTTGGCCGACGGGCGGCAGGTCGACGGCTTCACCGACGAGGGCCTCGCCGTGGTCGACGTCGCGGGCCGACGCGGTGTGGTGGACCGCACCGGCGCGATGCTGGTCCAGCCGGCGCACCCGAGGCTGGTCATCCACCCGGTCGCGTTCCTGGTCGGCAGCACCAACGGACGCTGGGGTGCGCTGGACCGGCGGGGCGAGCCGCTCATCGATCCCGTGCACCCGGATCGGGACGCGGTGGTGGCCGAGATCGAGCGGCTGCTCACCGACATCAACCCGGTGCTCTGACCGGCCGTTGGCCGACCTTGATCCACCAGAGCTAGGGTCGGACCATGGAATTCCGACACCTGGGCCGTTCCGGCCTGATGGTCAGCGAGATCTCGTACGGCAACTGGATCACCCACGGTTCGCAGGTCGAGGAGGACGCGGCGTTCGCGTGCGTCCGGGCCGCCCTCGACGCGGGGATCACCACCTTCGACACCGCCGACGTGTACGCCGGCACCCGGGCCGAGGACGTCCTCGGCCGGGCGCTGCAGAACGAACGCCGCGAGGGCCTGGAGATCTTCACCAAGGTCTACTGGCCGACCGGGCCGGGCCGCAACGACCGCGGCCTGTCCCGCAAGCACATCATGGAGTCGATCAACGGCTCGCTGCGCCGGCTGCGCACCGACTACGTGGACCTCTACCAGGCCCACCGGTACGACCACAGCACGCCGTTGGAAGAGACGATGGAGGCCTTCGCCGACGTCGTACACGCCGGTAAGGCGCACTACATCGGCGTCTCCGAGTGGTCCGCCGAGCAGCTGCGCGCCGCCCACCCGCTCGCCCGTGAGCTGCATATCCCGCTGGTCTCCAACCAGCCGCAGTACTCGATGCTGTGGCGGGTCATCGAGTCCGAGGTCGTGCCGGCCAGCGAGGAACTGGGCATCGGCCAGATCGTCTGGTCACCGATGGCGCAGGGCGTGCTGTCCGGCAAGTACCTGCCGGGGCAGCCGCCGCCGGCCGGCTCCCGGGCCACCGACGAGAAGTCCGGTGCGGGCTTCATCTCCCGTTTCCTGACCGACGACGTGCTGACCCGGGTGCAGCGGCTCAAGCCCCTCGCGGAGCAGGCCGGGCTGAGCATGGCCCAGCTCGCCGTCGCCTGGGTGCTGCAGAACCCGAACGTCTCCTCGGCGATCATCGGGGCGTCCCGGCCGGAGCAGGTGCACGACAACGTCAAGGCGGCCGGCGTGAAGCTCGACGCCGAGTTGCTCACGGCGATCGACGAGATCGTCGAGCCGGTCACCGAGCGGGACCCGGCAAAGACCCAGTCCCCCGCCGAGCGGCCGTAACCCCTCCCCACCCCGCTCCGGCCCCGCCCGCCCCGCCCGCCGCGTCGAGCCGCGTCAAGCCGCATCCCGCCGCATCAGGCCGCGTCCCGCGGCGTCGATCTAGGGCATATTGCTACCAATAGAGATCAACACGCAGCAACAAGCCCTAGATCGACGGGCGGGGCGGGCGGCGCGGGCGGCGCGGGCGGGCGGCGCGGGCGGTGGGGTGGGTTAGCTCTGCCAGAAGCGGATCAGCTCGAGGCCCGTGGCGTAGAGCCACGAGGGCAGGCCGAGCAGGTCCCCGATGGCGAAGACCGCGTCGAAGAACCAGCCGCCGATGCGCGGGTTCCACAGCAGCGCGAAGAGCAGCAGGAAGCCGTACGGGGCGAACATGTCGTACATCTTTCGCCACTGCGGGTTGAGCCACGGCTGGATCATGTTGCCGCCGTCCAGGCCCGGAACTGGCAGCAGGTTCAGCACGCTCGCGGTGAGCTGGAGGAACGCCAACAGCGCCACCCCGGCCCAGAACTCGACCGGGCCGCCCGACTCGATGCCGATCCGCAGCGCGGCCACCAGCACCAGCGTGAACAGCACGTTGGTCGCCGGCCCGGCGAGGCTGACCAGCGTGTGTCGCAGCCGGCCCGGGATCGCGTGCCGATCCACCCAGACCGCACCACCGGGCAGGCCGATGCCGCCGAGCAGCAGCACCACCACCGGCAGCACGATCGACAGCAGCGGGTGGGTGTACTTGAGCGGGTTGAGCGTCAGGTAGCCACGGTGGGCGATGGCCCGGTCGCCGGCCCGGTAGGCCACGACGGCGTGGGCGTACTCGTGCAGGCAGAGCGAGACCAGCCAGCCGGAGACGACGAAGAGGAACACGTCGAACCGGACGCTGCCGTACCCGTTCCAGGTCAGCACCCCGCTGACCGCGAAGAGGGCGACCAGGCCGAGGAAGACCGGGCTGGGCCGGAACGCCGCGCGGGGCACACCGAGCACCAGCCCTTCGCCGCCCGGCCGGTCGTAGCTCATCATTCGGCCGTGGGTAGCAGGCTCATCCGGTACTCCACCCGGTCGTCCTCCACGAGCGCGACCGAGGTGACGCCGGACGCCGCGAGCTCCCGCCAGGACTGACCGATCCAGGATTCGGCGTCGGCCTGGCTGCCGAACGACTCCGCCGGTCCCTCGACCGTCTGGCCGTTCGTGCCCTCGTACCGCCAGCTCCACGCCATGCCGCGTCTCCCCTCGCCGCTGAAGTCCCCGTGGGACGAACCCCCGCAAGCGTAGTCGGCCCGGCCCGTGACGGCCGCTCGCTCACCCCTGCACCGTCCCCCGGGGCCGATCAACGCATCGGCGGCGGCCGGTACGGTGGCTCGGTGCTGACACGGGGAGTGCTGCTTGGCGACCGGTACCGGCTGGGCGAGCGGGTGGCGACGGGCGGGATGGGCGCGGTCTGGCGCGGCACCGACGTGCTGCTCGAACGCGAAGTGGCGGTGAAGGTGCTGCTGCCGTCGTTGGTCGCCGACCAGGAGTTCACCACCCGGTTCCGGGCCGAGGCGCGGATGCTGGCGGCGCTGCGGCATCCCGGCGTGGTCGCGGTGCACGACGTCGGGCAGGCCGCGCTCGCCGACGGCAGCCGGGTCGACTACCTGGTGATGGAGTACGTCGAGGGCGAGCCCCTGTCCGCCCGGGTACGTGCGGCGGGCCGGCTGGACCCGGCCACCACCATGTCGGTGCTGGCGCAGGCCGGGGAGGCGCTGCACACCGCGCACCGCGCCGGCATCGTGCACCGCGACGTGAAGCCGGGCAACCTGCTGATCAAGGCGGACAGCCGGGTGGTGCTGGTCGACTTCGGCATCGCCCGGTCCCGCAGCATGGCCGGGCTGACCGCGGCGAACATGGTGCTCGGCACCGCCTCGTACATGTCTCCGGAGCAGGCCACCGGGCAGCCGGTCTCGGCCGCCACGGACGTCTACGCGCTCGGCGCGGTGGCGTACTTCTGCCTCGCCGGACGGCCACCGTTCGACGGCGACAACCCCCTCGCCGTGGCGCTGCGGCACGCCCAGGAGGAGCCGGCGCCGCTGCCGCCGGACACCCCGCCCGCCGTCGCCGCGGTGGTCGCGCGGGCGCTGGCCAAACGCCCGACCGACCGGTACGCCAGTGCCGCCGAGCTGGCCGGTGCCGCCGCCGACGCCCGCGACGCGACCCTGGCCAGAATCCCGCCGGCCGCCCGGCCGCCGTGGGCGGTGGCCGCCCCCACGCCGTCCGTGCCGAACGCGGTGTCGCTCACCCCGCCCGTCTCTGCTCCCGTGCCGCCCACCCCGGCCTCCGGGCCGCCAGCGGCGGCCACTCCGCCAGCGGCGGCCACTCCGCCCGCCGGTTCACCGCCCGCCGGTTCACCGCCCGCCGGTTCGCCGCCCGCCGGTTCACCGCTGGAAGCGCCGCCCCTGACCGGCCCACCGCTGGCAGCGCCGCACCTAACCGGCCCACCGGTCGCCGGACCACCGCTGGCCACGCCAGCGCCCGCCGGCCCGCCACTGGCCACGCCAGCGCTCGTCGGGCCGGCGTGGGTGGGGTCGGCTGCGGTGCGTACCCCGGCGGGTTTCGCGGCCGAGCCCACGACCGAGCCGGGACGGACCCGGGAGGACCCGCTGCAAGCGGGCTCGCCCGGCCGTAGCCGGGCCATCCTGGTCGGGGCCGGCGCGGCCGTCCTCGTCGCGCTGGTCGCCACGGTGGCCGTGCTTGCGCTCCGGCCCGACGGAAAGCCCGACGGGACGAACCCGCCGCCCGCGCTGGCCGGTGAGTCCGCGGCGGCCCCGGACGCGCCGCTGCGCTCCGCAGGCTCGACCACCCCGGGACCTCGACCGAGCGGCACGCCGGGCGCCACCCGCACCGCGACCGGCGCCCCGACCAGCGAGCCGACCGGTGGGCAACCGGACAGTACGGCGACCGCGGGCGGTACGCCGACCGGGACCGCCAGCAGCCGACCGACGTCCACCGGCAGCCCGGCGGGCCGGCCCAACCCGTACACGGCGGCGCAGGCGTGCGGCAGCGGCTACCAGGTGATCGACTCGGCGACGCTGACCAGCGGCGGCCAGCGCAAGGGGCGCGTCTTCCTGCTGTACCACGCGGGCACCGGCAACAACTGCGTGGTCACCCTCAAGGACACCGCCGTCGGTAAGGCGTCGGCGGTGTCGGCGTACCTGGAGGTGCAGGGGCGGGCCCGCAGCACCGACAGCGGGGCGTTCACCTACTACGCCGGGCCGGTGCGGGCCAAGGCCGCCGGGTCGTGCGTGAAGTGGGGCGGCGCCACCGGCGGGGTCAGCTACGGCAGCGGCTTCGAGCACTGCGACTGACCGAGCACCGACCGCCCGGCCATGGGCACCGGGCCGGCAGGCACCGGAACCCCCGGCGGCCTTAAGGTACGGGCATGTCCGTTGACGGGTGGAACACGGTCCTGGTGCTCGGCGGCACTCGGTCCGGCAAGTCCGAGTTCGCTGAGT
Source organism: Micromonospora sp. CPCC 205539 (assembly GCF_036906815.1). Lineage (NCBI taxonomy): Bacteria > Bacillati > Actinomycetota > Actinomycetes > Micromonosporales > Micromonosporaceae > Micromonospora > Micromonospora sp. CPCC 205539. The sequence goes on from NZ_JBAKHW010000029.1 coordinate 21,769, forward strand.
CCCTGGTCACCGATGCTCCGGTGGTCCGCTACCTCGCCACCGCGCCGGAGGGGGACCCGGAGGACACCGAGTGGGCGACCCGGCTCGCGGCGCACCGCGCCCGCCGGCCGGGGAGTTGGAGCACGGAGGAGACCTCGGCCGAGCCACGGCAGTTGGCCGACGTCCTCGCGTCCGCCGAACCCAACGAGACGCTGCTGGTCGACGACCTCGGCGGCTGGGTGACCGTGCTGCTCGACCCGGAGCACCAGCCGGCCGATGACGTGGCGACCATCGACGAGCTGGCCGAGGCGCTGCGCACCTGCCCGGCGCGGGTGGTCCTGGTCAGCCCCGAGGTGGGGCTCTCGCTGGTGCCCACCACGCCGCTGGGCCGGGCGTTCACCGACGCGCTCGGCGCGGTCAACCGCGCGGTCGCCGACGCCTGCGACGCGGTGGCGCTGGTGGTCGCCGGCCAGCCGGTCTGGCTGAAGCCGATCGCCCCGACCGTCGCCGCGGCTCCGGCTCCCGTCGTCGATGCCACGCCGAACGCGCCCGCCGCGCCGCCGAACGGCACGCTCCTCAGCGATGTCGAGCCGACCCCCGAGGTGCAGCTACCGGACGTGCTGACCCACACGCCGCCGGTCGCTCCGAACAAGGAGCCGGGCAACCCCTGGGCCGCGCCGACCATGGCGCTGCCGATGGTGGCCACCGGGCTGGTCATCCAGCCGGGCATGGAGCTGCCGATGCCCGACGAGTACACCGGCCCGCAGGCGGTGGACCGCCTGGCCACCCTGGACGTACCCGGCGCCGGTCTGGGCGTGCTGGATCGGGTGGTGGGCTTCGCCGCCGCCACCCAGGCCACCTCGACGCCGGTCGCCTGGGGCTCGGTGCGGGTGCTGTTGCTGCACGGCGACCACGCCGGCGGCGCGTCGGCCGGCACCGTGGCCGGCGAATCGGAGCGCCGGGCCCGGCAGGCCCGCGCCGGCCAGGGCGTGCTGGCCCGGCTGGCCGCCGAGAGCGGTGCCAGCCTCCAGGTGGTGGACACTCCGAGCGCCGCGCCGATCGAGAACGAGCCGGCGCTCTCCCTCAAGCAGGTGGAATCCGCACTGCGCTACGGCTGGCGGCTCGCCGAGCAGGCCGCGGACGCCGGCGTACAGCTGCTGGTCCTGGCGGCGTGCGGCTCCGGCACCGAGGCGGCTGCCGCGGCGGTGCTGGCGGCCACCGCGGGCGCGGAGCCGCCGGCGGTGCTCGGCCGGGTGATCACCGAGGCCAACGAGATCGACGACGCGGCCTGGATGATTCGCTGCGCGACGGTACGCGACGCGCTGCACCGCACCCGCCGCTCGCCGCGCGGCGCGAAGGACGTGCTGGCCGAGCTGGGCGGCGGCGACGTGGCGGTCGCCACCGGCATCCTGCTCGGTGCCACCGCCCGCCGGGTGCCGGTGCTGCTGGACGGGCCGGTCGGGTTGGCGGCCGGGATGGTCAGCCGCGACCTGGCCGGGCAGGCGCGGCACTGGTGCCTGCTCGCCGACCACGGCGGCCACCCCGCCGTACGGCTGGCCGCCGACGTCCTCGGCCTCACTCCGCTGCTCGACCTGCGACTGGATCTCGGCGAGGGCGCGAACGCGCTGGCCGCGTTGCCGCTGCTGCGCTCGGTGCTGTCGATGGCCGCAGCGCTGCCGGTCCATCCGTCGCTGGGCGGCGGGCAGCCGGGCCGGGACACGGCCGACCCGGAGTACGCGCAGACCGGTTACCCCGAGTCCGAGTACCCGGATTCCGACTACGCCGACCCGGACTACGCCGAGCCGGAGCCGGACGGGCCGGGCCCGGCCAGCACCGGAGCGGACGAGCAGCCGGCGTCGGGCTGGCGTGCCGGCTGAGTCACGGCTCGCCGCGGGGGCCCGGCTGGCGGCCACCACGTTCACCACGCTGCCGGTGCGGGCCGGCCGGATCGACCGACCGGTGGCCGGCACCGCGATGGCGCTCGCCCCGGCGGTCGGCGCGTTGCTCGGCGCGCTCCTGGCCGGCGTACTGCTGCTGACCGCCGCGCTCGCTCCCCCGCTGGTGGCCGCCGGCGTGACGGTGGCCGCCGCCGCGCTGCTCACCCGAGGGCTGCACCTGGACGGGCTGGCCGACACCGTGGACGCGCTCGGCTCGTACCGGCGGGGCGCCGCCGCGCTGGAGATCATGAAGAAGCCGGACGTCGGCCCGTTCGGGGTGGTCGCGCTGGTGGTCGTACTCCTGGTGCAGGCCGCGGCGCTCGCCGAGCTGGCCGGACGGTCCTGGCCGGCGTGCCTCGCGGCGGTGGTCGCGGCGACCGCCGCCGGGCGGCTGGGCGTGACGGTGGCCTGTCGGCGGGGCGTGCCGGCGGCTCGACCGGACGGGCTGGGGGCGCTGGTCGCCGGCACGGTCGGCCCGGTGGCGCTGACCGCCGGCGCGATCGCCGTCGTGCTGCTGGCGGTGCCGGCGGTGCCGGGCCGTCCGTGGCAGGGGCCACTGGCCGTCGTCGCCGCGCTCGCCGTCGCGGTTCCGCTGCTGGCCCACGCGGTACGCCGGTTCGGCGGGATCACCGGCGACGTGCTCGGAGCGACCGTCGAGGTGGTCACCACGCTCGTCTACCTGGGACTGGTGCTGTCCGCCTGAAGCTGGCACGGCGGGCCGGGTAGCGTTCGGCTCGACAGCACCGGCGCGGCCCACCGGGGGACATGAATGCTCATCACGGACGACTTCCTGCCCGTACCGGTCCCGGAGTCGCTCAGCGCGACCTACCTGGTGCCGATGGCAGGGCTGCCGAAGGTCAGCGCCAAGACCGCGGTGGCGGCGCTGACCGGCCGGCTGGCCGAGCCGGTGCACGGGCTGGCCAAGCAGATGCTGGACAGCCCGCTGATGAGCGTGGACACCCGGCCGATCAGCGAGTTCCCCGAACTGCCACCGGATCTGCTCACCGCGTTCGGCGCCACCCAGGCGCAGTTGGATCGGCTGGCCGCGGCGAGCCACCTGGTGGTGGTGCAGGCCGAGTACCGGCCCGGCTGGCCGCCGGCGCACGAGTGGGCGGCCCGGGCGGTGGCCGCGGCGGTGGCGGAGTCCGTCGACGGCGATGTGGTGGACGTCTTCGGCCTGCAGTTCCTCGACCCGGAGACCGCGCTGCGCTCGCTCCCGGACGAGCAGGGCCGAATCCGGCTGGTGGACTGGGTGCTGGTGCCGTACTCGTCCGACACGGAGGGGTTGTGGTTCACCACCAAGGGGCTGCGCCGGTTCGGGCTGCTGGAGTTGCAGACGCAGGGGGTGCCCGACCACCTCACCCGGGCCTGGGGCGCGGTGATGACCGGTGCGGCGCGCCGGCTGCTGCGGGACTGGACCGACGGGCTCGCTGGCGAGGAGGTGCCGGCGTTCGTGCAGTTGCCGGTGCTGGCCACGGTGACGGGGCACGACATCGCGGTGGCGTACGGCAATCCGGAGCAGCACGGCGCGACCGCTCCGGTGCTGCTGCGCCTGGAGTTGGACCCGGCGACCGACCCGGAGGCCGACTCGTTCCTCAGCCTGCGCCCACCGGCCGGGCACCCGGGTCCGGACGGGCGCTACTACGCCGCCGCCTGCGCGACGCTGTTCTCCGGCATCCAGCCGGATGTGCGGTACGCCCGCGCCGGTGACGCGATGAGCCGGGCGGTCGCCACCGCCCGGGCCGCGCTGGGCGACGCGCGGGCCCGGTTCGTCGCGGGTCAACTGCCGGTGGAGTCGCAGGTGGTGGTCAAGTACGGCCTGCCCGGCGACGACGGCCCGGAGTACGTCTGGGCGGGGGTCACCTCGTGGGACACCCCGGAGCGGATCGTCGGTGTCAGCTCCAGCGACGCCAACACCGACCCAAGTGTCCGCATCGGAACCCCGGTGGTGATCGAAACAACCGACGTCGTCGACTGGGCGGTGCTGGACGCCACCGGCGTCATCGAGGGCGGCTGGACCCAAGCGGTCCTGGACGCGGGCGAACCCCCCACCCCAGCCCCCTAACCCTCCCCCCGCCCCTCCCACCAGCGTGATCAAGAGGTTTGCGTCATCCGGAGCCCGGATCCTGACGCAAACCTCTTGATCACCGGTGAAGGTGGGGGTGGGTGAAGGTGAGGGTGGGGAGGGGAGGCGGGCGGGTCAGCGCACCGATGGGGTTATGAACGGCGGGCGGGTCACCTGCATGGGTGCTCTCCGGCCGCGGATGTCGATCTCCACCTCGTCGCCGTCCTTCAGCTCCGCTTTCGTGTCCAGCAGGGCCAGGGCGATGCCCTGCTTCTTGGTGGGTGAGAAGGTGCCGCTGGTCACGGTGCCGACCTGCACGTCACCGACGTACACCGCCATCCCGGGTCTCGGGATGGCCCGGTCGACGGCCACCAGGCCGCGCAGCGTACGGCGAGGGCCTGCGCTCTTCTCCGCGAGCAGCGCGGCACGGCCCCAGAAGGCCGGCTTGTCCCATCCCACCGCCCACCCGGAGCGGGCCTGCACCGGGGTGATCTCCAGCGAGAGATCCTGCCCGTGCAGCGGGTAGCCCATCTCGGTACGCAGCGTGTCCCGGGCGGCCAGCCCGCAGGCCCGCAGCTCGAAGCCCTCACCGGCAGCGAAGAGCGCGTCCCACACGGCGACCGCGTGCTCGGCCGGCACCACCAGCTCGTAGCCCAGCTCGCCCGTGTAGCCGGTACGGCAGACCGTCAGCTCCACCCCGGCCAGGCTGGCGGTCGAGTAGCTCATGTAACCGTGCTCGGTGGGCAGGCCGAGGGCGCCCAGCAGCTCCGCCGAGCGGGGGCCCTGCACGGCCAGCACCGCGTACGCCTCGTGCTCGTTGGTGACGGTGACCTGCTCCGGCGCGGCGGCGCGCAGCCGGCGGACCACCTCGGCGGTGTTCGCCGCGTTGGGAATGAGGAAGACGTGGTCGTCGGCGTACAGGTAGGCGATGATGTCGTCCACCACACCGCCGGTGGCGTCGTCGCAACACAGCGTGTACTGCGCGCGGCCGGGGCCGATCCGGCCCAGGTCGTTGCTGAGGCAGGCGTTGACGAACTCGGCGGCGCCGGGGCCGGTGACCCGGGCCTTGCCCAGGTGCGAGACGTCGAAGACCCCGACCGCGGTCCGGACCGCGGTGTGCTCCTTGAGCACGCCGCCGCCGGCGTACTCCAGCGGCATCTCCCAGCCCCCGAAGGGGGCGAACTTGGCGCCGGCCGCAGCGTGCCGCTCGTGCAGTGGGGAACGGCGCAGCCGGGTCGCGGCGGCGTCGGAGGTCACGTCGGTCATGGGTGGCAACTTACCGGGGGCAGGGCCGCTGGTTAGCATCGGCGGGAGCCCGCAGGCGCCATCGGCGGGACAGCCCCGACGTCCGGCGGGTAGGTTCCGCCGGAGACCTTCACCGCCGGTACGCGACGCAGCGACCGGCCCGGCCCGCCCGGAGTAGCTTCAGTGACATCACCCCGCACCACCACCCTGAGCCTGGTCGACACCGACCCGGCGGAGCTCGCCGTCGACGCGATCGTGATCGGCGTGCACAGCCAGACCGGAGAGCAGGGCGCCACCAGCGGCCTCGCCGGCACTCTGCTGCTCGCCAGCGGCGCGGAGAGCATCGCCGCCGCCTTCGACGGCAAGCTGACCGAGACACTGGCGCTGCTCGGCGCGACCGGTGGGCCGGGCGAGGTGATCAAGCTGGCCACGCTGGGCACGATCACCGCCCCGGTGGTCCTCGCGGTCGGGCTCGGCTCGGAGCCGTCGGGCGCCGCTCCGGCCCCGGAGACGCTGCGTCGGGCGGCCGGCGCGGCGGTCCGGGCCCTGGCGGGCGCGCCGAAGGTGGCGCTGGCACTGCCGCTACCGGACGACGCCGACGCGCCGGCCGCGCTGCGCGCGGTCGGTGAGGGCGCGCTGCTCGGCGGGTACCGGTTCGCCGGCTACAAGACCCGGCCGCAGCCGTCCCGGCGGGAGCCGGTGGCCGAGGTCCTGGTCGCGGTGCCGGACGCCAGCGACGCGGTCGCCCAGGCGGAGGTCACCCGGGCGCAGGTGGTAGCCGGCGCGGTCCGGCTCAGCCGCGACTGGGTGAACACCGCGCCGAACGAGCTGCGTCCGCCGTCGTTCGCCGACACCGTGGCCGCTGCCGCCCGGGACGCCGGCCTCGGCGTCGAGGTGCTGGACGAGGCGGCGCTCGCCGCTGGCGGGTACGGCGGCATCGTCGCGGTCGGGCAGGGCTCGGAGGCTCCGCCGCGGCTGGTGAAGCTGACCTACACCCCGACGGACGGTGGCAGCGGCAAGCGGGTCGCGCTGGTCGGCAAGGGCATCACCTTCGACACCGGCGGCATCTCGATCAAGCCGGCGCAGGGCATGTGGGAGATGAAGTCCGACATGGCGGGCGCCGCGGCCGTGGGCGCCGCCATGCTGGCGATCGCCGCGCTCAAGCCGGCGGTGGCGGTCAACGCCTACCTGCCGATGGCGGAGAACATGCCGTCGGGCAGCAGCTACCGCCCGGGCGACGTGATCAGCATGTACAACGGCAAGAAGGTGGAGGTGCTCAACACCGACGCCGAGGGCCGGATGGTCCTGGGCGACGCGATGGCCCGCGCCTGCGAGGACGGCACCGACTACCTGTTCGAGACGTCCACCCTGACCGGCGGCCAGGTGATCTCGCTGGGCAAGCGGATGGCCGGCGTGATGGGCACCGCGGAGCTGTGCCAGCGGGTCCAAGCGGTCGGCGACACGGTCGGCGAGCCGGCCTGGCCGATGCCGCTCCCGGACGACGTGCGCAAGGGCATGGACTCGGAGGTGGCGGACATCTCACAGGTCAACGCCGGGATGGACCGGGCCGGCCACATGCTGCAGGGCGGCGTGTTCCTGCGGGAGTTCGTGACCGACGACGTGGCGTGGGCGCACATCGACATCGCGGGGCCGGGCTACCACTCCGGCGAGGCGACCGGCTACTGGACCAAGGGCGGCACCGGCGTCCCGGTTCGCACCCTGGTGCAGCTGGTCGAGGACGTCGCCGTCAACGGCTGACGATCTGACGATCCGGGGCGCTCTCTTCTGGGGGGCGCCCCGGTCACGTTCAGTACCGGTCGGGGCGGCGCTTGCGCCGCTCGTTGAAGTCGCGCATCCGCTGCGGGTAGCCCATCAGCCGGACGTCGTACACCGGGATGGCCATCCGGTACGCGAAGCGCCGCGCGCCGTCCGGACCGTCGATGCGCCGACGGGTCCACTCGCCGTCGTCGGCGATCAGGATGACCGTGGTCTCGGTGACCGTGGTGCGCGGCTCGATGAACGCCTCCACCCCGCGCCGGCTCCGGACGAAGGTCTCGAGATGGTCCAGGTCGCCACGATCGGCCGCACGATCATGGCTCGCCACACGCGCCTGTTTGCGGCGCCGGAACAAACCCACGGGACCTCTCCCCCACCGTCCGTCATCGAAGACGGTGCCAAGCGTACGTGTCGCCGACGTGTCGTTGGGCACCTCAGTACGCACCCTGTGCTCAGTGGTGACAAGATGACCGAGGTGGGGTGTGTCCCTGTTACCCCTTAGTGACCCCCGAATGCAGTGACGCGACCTGGGAGTTGGACGTGAGCGAGCCGAACGACGCAACCTTCGACATCGTCATCCTCGGAGGTGGCAGCGGCGGCTACGCGGCAGCGCTGCGCGCCGCCCAGCTCGACCTCTCGGTCGCGCTGATCGAGAAGGGCAAGCTCGGCGGCACCTGCCTGCACAACGGCTGCATCCCGACGAAGGCCCTGCTGCACGCCGCGGAGATCGCCGACCAGACCCGCGAGTCGGAGCAGTTCGGCATCAAGGCCGAGCTGGTCGGGATCGACATGGCCGGGGTCAACTCGTACAAGGACGGCGTGATCTCCCGCCTGTACAAGGGCCTGCAGGGCCTGGTGGGCGGTTCGAAGAACATCACCCTGGTGTCCGGCGCCGGCAAGCTGGTCGGCACCAACGTGGTCGAGGTCGACGGCAAGCGCTACACCGGCCGCAACCTGATCCTGGCCTCCGGCTCGTACGCGAAGAGCCTGCCCGGCCTCGAGGTCGACGGCGAGCGGATCATCACCAGCGACCACGCGCTCACCCTGGACCGGGTCCCCTCGTCGGTGATCGTGCTGGGCGGCGGCGTGATCGGCGTCGAGTTCGCCAGCGTGTGGAAGTCCTTCGGCGTGGACGTGACGATCGTCGAGGCGCTGCCCCGGCTGGTCGCCGCCGAGGACGAGGAGTCGTCGAAGGCGCTGGAGCGGGCGTTCCGCAAGCGCAAGATCAACTTCAAGGTCGGCAAGCCGTTCGAGAAGGTCGAGAAGACCGACAACGGCGTCAAGCTGACCATCCAGGGCGGCGAGACCGTCGAGGCCGAGCTGCTGCTGGTCGCCGTCGGCCGCGGCCCCAACACCGCCAACCTCGGGTACGAGGAGCAGGGCGTCAAGATGGACCGCGGCTACGTGCTGACCGACGAGCGGCTGCGCACCAGCGTGCCGAACGTCTACGCGGTCGGCGACATTGTGCCCGGCCTCCAGCTCGCGCACCGCGGCTTCCAGCAGGGCATCTTCGTCGCCGAGGAGATCGCCGGCCAGAACCCGGCCGTCATCGACGAGGTCGGCATCCCGCGGGTCACCTACTCTGACCCGGAGCTGGCGTCGGTCGGCCTGACCGAGGCGAAGGCCAAGGAGCAGTACGGCGACAAGGTGCAGACCTACAACTACTCACTCGGCGGCAACGGCAAGAGCCAGATCCTCAAGACCACCGGCTTCATCAAGCTGGTCCGGGTCGCCGACGGCCCGGTGGTCGGCGTGCACATGGTCGGCGCCCGGGTGGGCGAGCTGGTCGGTGAGGCGCAGCTCATCTACAACTGGGAGGCGTACCCGGCCGAGGTCGCCCAGCTCGTGCACGCACACCCGACCCAGAACGAGGCCCTGGGCGAGGCGCACCTGGCCCTCGCCGGCAAGCCGCTGCACGCGCACGCCTGATCACCACAACCGCGGCGTCCGGCGACGGGCGAAGATCCCACCAGGGGAATGAAGGAGTCTCAGAACATGCCGGTATCGGTCACCATGCCCCGGCTCGGCGAGAGCGTCACCGAGGGCACCGTCACGCGCTGGCTCAAGCAGGAGGGTGACACCGTCGAGGTCGACGAGCCCCTGCTCGAGGTCTCGACCGACAAGGTCGACACCGAGATCCCGTCGCCCGCGGCGGGCGTGCTGAGCCGGATCGTGGTCGGCGAGGACGAGACCGCCGAGGTCGGCAGCGAGCTGGCCGTCATCGCCGGCGAGGGCGAGTCGACCGGCGGTGGCGAGGCCGCCCCGCAGGAGCAGCAGCAGGCTCCGGTCGAGCCGGCCACCGAGCCGACCGCCGCCGCCGAGGGCACCTCCGACCAGGTCGCCCAGGACGAGGCACCGACGTCGGCGCCGGCCCCGGCCGCCGCCAGTTCGGGCGAGGGCACCCCGGTGACGATGCCGGCCCTGGGTGAGAGCGTCACCGAGGGCACCGTCACCCGCTGGCTCAAGCAGGTCGGCGACACCGTCGAGGTCGACGAGCCGCTGCTCGAGGTCTCCACCGACAAGGTCGACACGGAGATCCCGTCGCCGGTCGCCGGCACCGTACTGGAGATCAAGGTCGCCGAGGACGAGACCGCCGCGGTCGGCGCCGCCCTGGTGATCATCGGTGCCGCCGGTGCCGCACCGGCCGCGGCGGAGCCCGAGCCGACGCCGGCACCGAAGGCGGAGGCACCGAAGGCCGAGCCGAAGCCGGCGCCGAAGGTCGAGGAGCCGACCGCGGGCGTGTCGTACAACGAGCCGGCCGCGGAGACCGAGACCTCGGCGCAGCCGGCACAGACGGAGCAGGCCGCGCAGCCGGCCGCGCCGACCGCGTCGCCGCAGCGCCCGACCGCCCCGGCCCCGGCCGGCGGCGAGGAGGCCGCCGGGTACGTCACCCCGCTGGTGCGCAAGCTGGCCAGCGAGCACGGCGTCGACCTGGCCTCGCTCAACGGCACCGGCGTGGGTGGCCGGATCCGCAAGCAGGACGTGCTGGAGGCGGCCGAGAAGGCGAAGGCCGCCCCGGCCCCCGCCGCGCAGCCGGCCGCTGCGGCGAAGGCCCCGGCCAAGCCGGCCGCCAAGCCGCAGCCGAGCAGCAAGCGGGGCACCACCGAGAAGCTGCCCCGGATCCGTAAGGCCATCGCCAAGCGGATGCACGAGTCGCTGCACGAGATGGCGCAGCTCACCACGGTGGTCGAGGTGGACGTCACGCGGATCGCCAAGCTGCGGGCGCAGGCGAAGGACTCCTTCGTGCAGCGGCACGGCGTCAAGCTGTCCTTCCTGCCGTTCTTCGCCCTCGCCGCGGTCGAGGCGCTCCAGACCTACCCGATCGTCAACGCTCAGTTGGATCTGGAAGGTGGCACGATCACCTACCCGGCCGCCGAGCACCTGGGCATCGCGGTGGACACCGAGCGGGGCCTGGTCGTGCCGGTCATCCACGACGCCGGTGACCTCAACCTGGGCGGCATCGCCAAGCGGGTCGCGGACCTGGCCGAGCGGACCCGGACCAACAAGATCAGCCCGGACGAGCTGGCCGGGGCGACCTTCACGCTCACCAACACGGGCAGCCGGGGCGCGCTCTTCGACACCCCGATCGTGCCGTCGCCGCAGTCGGCGATGCTCGGCACGGGTGCCGTGGTCAAGCGGCCGGTCGTGGTCAACGACCCGGAGCTGGGCGAGGTCGTCGCGGTCCGGTCGATGGTCTACCTGGCCATGTCGTATGACCACCGGCTGATCGACGGCGCCGACGCGGCCCGTTTCCTGGCCGCGGTCAAGGAGCGGCTGGAGGCCGGCAACTTCGAGTCGGAGCTGGGCCTGGCCTGATCCCCCGCGTCAACCGCGAAAGGGCGCCCCGGTCGTCGACCGGGGCGCTCTTTCGCCGTTCCTGGGCGTTCAGCCCCTGAGCATCTCGGTCGAGACCTGCCAGAGTCGCTCGGCGGCCTCCGGGTCCAGCGCGTAGTCTGCGACGCCCGTCCGCTGGCCGGGCTGGGCCGGGGCAGCCTCCTGACAGTCCTCGAAGTATCGCCCGCCGACCCCGTCGAGCAGCGGCGAGGCGGCCACCAGCACCGAGGTGGCCGCGCCCTGCTCGACGGTCTTCCAGGCAGCCGCGTTGCCCGAGCGCAACCGGTTCAGCTCCTCCTCGCTGACGTAACGCTGCAGGTTTGTCCGGATCGCCCCGGGCATCACCGCGTTGACCATGATGCCGTTGTCGGCCCAGCGGCGGGTCGCCTCCACGGCGAAGAGCACGTTGGCCGTCTTCGACTGCCCGTACGCCTGCCACGGCTCGTACTCCCGGCGGTCGTACTGGATGTCCTCGAAGACCACCGGCGAGCGCAGGTGGGCGGCGGAACTGAGCGAGACGATCCGGGCCCCGTCGGCGGCGGCGAGCGCCGGGCGTAGCCCGGTGGCGAGCGCGAAGTGCCCGAGGTGGTTGGTGGCGAACTGCATCTCCCAGCCCTGCGGGGTGCGGGTCAGGGGTGCGGCCATGATGCCGGCGTTATTCACCAGGATGTGCAGCGGACCGTCCCAGTTGGCGACGAAGTCGGCGACCGAGTCCTGGTCGGCGAGGTCCAGCGGAGCGACCAGGATCCGGTCGTTGCCGGTGGTGCCGGTGATGTCCTCGGCGGCCCGCTGGCCGGCGTCGGTGTCACGGACGGCCAGGGTCACCTCGGCACCGGCGCTGGCGAGGGCGCGGGCGGTCTCCACACCGATGCCGGACGACCCACCGGTGACGACCGCCCGCCGCCTGACGAGATCCACGCCCTGGATCACGTCCATGGCCGTGGAGTGATGGGCGAACGAAGTGGTGATCGGCTTGCTCGTCGTCATGATCCATCCTTGTCCTACTGGAGGCCGCGGTACACGCGTTTTCCCACCCCGGACCAGAGGTAACATTCGGCGCCATCGGCGGGGAGGCGGATGTCCCGACGGCCTGCGACGCCGCATCACGGGCTGAGCCGTTCCCGCCTCCGGCCCGGCCGGACGCTGCCAGAGTGGGATCGTGGGCGGCTACCGGCGGGGTGGGCAGCTGGGTCCGGCCGTCCCCATCGCCCCCGGCGCCCGGGTGGACAAGTTCGAGGTCTTCTTCGACCTGGTCTTCGTCTTCTCGTTCTTCATCATCACCCGGGCGACCGCCGCGAACATCTCCGGTCGGCAACTGCTGCACGCCGGGCTGGTGCTCGCCGTGCTCTGGTGGTGCTGGGTGGTCCACAGCCTGGTCGCCACCCGGATCCGTCTCGGCGAGGGCTACGTCCCGGTGCTGATGGTGATCGCGATGGCTGCGCTGTTCGCGTTCGCGCTGGCGCTGCCGCAGGCGTTCAGCGACCCGCAGGCCGGTGCCGCCGGCCCGATGCTGGTGGCCGTCAGCTACGTCGTGGTCCGTGGCGTCCACGCGATCCTCTATGCCTATGTGGTGCGGGACAGCCCGCAGGAGCGCCGACAACTGCGCCGGTTCGCCCCGGAGCTGGCGGCGAGCATCGTCCTGCTGCTGGCCGCCGCGCTGGTCCCGCCGATGATCGACGACGCGGGCCGAGCGGCGCTGGTCCGCGACGGCCTGTGGATCGCGGTGGTGGTGGTCCAGTACGCCACCGGCTTCATCGTCGGCACCTGGGGCTGGGGAGTGACCAGCGCCGAACACTGGACCGAACGCTACGACCTCATCCTGATCATCGCGCTGGGTGAGTCGATCATCTCGGTGGGTGTCGGCGGCAACCTGCTCGGCAAGGAGGTCACCTGGCCCGCGGTGGCGGCCGCCAGCCTCGGCATCGTGTTCACCGCCGCCCTGTGGTGGGCGCACTTCGACTTCATCGGACCGGCCGCCCGGATCGCCCTGCATGCGGGGGAAGGTGGTGCCCGGGTCGCGATGGCCCGCGACGCGTACGCCTACCTCTACCTACCCATGATCGCGGCCGTCATCCTCTTCTCCATCGGCAGCGAGGAGATCCTGCACCAGGTCACCGACCCGGCCGGCGGGGCCGCCGAGCGCATCGACGGGCCGGCCGTACCGATGCTCTTCGGTGGGGTGATCTGGTACTTCGCCGTCAACATGCTGTTCCAGCTGCGCACCCTGCGCACGGTCAGCTGGACCCGGGTCGGCGTGCTGGTGGTGCTCGCGGTGGCGCTGCCGATCGGGCAGCGCCTGCCGGCGCTGGGCGCGCTCGGCCTGCTGACCGCGATCTGCGTCGCGCTGGTGGCCGTGGAGGTGCTGGTGATGTCGACATCCCGGCGCGCGCTCCGGGCGGTCGTCTTCGAGGAGCGGACCACCCACGAGGCGCACGAAGCCGCCTGGCGGGCCCGCTGGCACGACCTCCAGGAATCGGACGAGCCGACCACGCCGTAACGCCCCGAGGTAGGCTCCCGCTCAGCGTCGCGGTGTACCGGGCCCGAAGGCCGCCCTGGGCATGGAGGCGCGGGACAGCATGGGAATGAACGTGCACCCGACCAGTTCGCCGGCCGGCCGGCTCGCCGCCGTCGGCAATCAGATGATCGAGATCCACCTCTGGCTCACCGCGGAGCTGGCCCGCCTCCGGGCGAGCCTCGACACCGCCGCCCCCGAGGACGCCCACCCGTCGCGGGACCTGCGCGCCCACTGCCTGGCCTTCTGCGCGGCGCTCGGCCGGCACCACACCGCCGAGGACGGCGGCGCGTTCCGGCTGCTGGCCGACCAGGTCCCTGAGCTGCGCCCGGTCCTCGCCAACCTGATCACCGACCACGAGGTGGTGGCGGGCATCCTGGGCCGGATCGAGGATCTGTTGGGCGGCGCCACGCCGATGCCGGTGGCCCGGGTACGCGGCGAGCTGGACGGGCTGGCCGCGCTGCTGGAGTCCCATTTCCGGTACGAGGAGAAGAGGTTGGTCACGGCGCTCAACGCGCTCACCGGCCAACCCGGGACGGTCGAGGACCTGCTCGGCTGAACGCTTTTCTCCCCTTGGCAGAACCGGCTCTCCCGGTTTGGCCATCCGGCCCGTACCCCGGCAGGCTGGGCGCATGGTCACCTTCTCCGTCCAGGCGAGCCCGTCCGACGCCGTCAGCTGGTGTGAGCTGGCCCGGCGGGCCGAGTCCGCCGGCTACGACGCGCTGCTGGTCGGTGACCACCCGGGCGCACGGGCCACACCGTTCGTGGCGCTGGCCGCCGCGGCGGCGGTCACCTCGACCCTCGGGCTGGGCTCGTACGTCTCCAACGCCGGCGTCCGCGAGCCGGCGCTGCTCGCCGCCGACGTGGCAACCCTCGACCTGGTCTCCGACGGGCGGGCCCGGCTCGGCATCGGAGCCGGCCACACCCCGGCCGAGTGGCGGGCGGTGGGGCGGGAACGCCCGGACGTCGCCGGTCGGGTGCGCCGCTGCATCGCGGTGACCGAGGCGGTACGGGCGCTGCTGGCCGGCGACGAGGTCACCGTCGACTCCGCCGACCTGACGATGTACGGCGCGCGACTGGACCGACCCCGTCCGACGCGGTCCCGGATCCCGTTGACCATGGGCTCGGCGAACACCGAGCTGCTGCGCTGGGCCGGCGCACACGCCGACGTGGTCGGGCTCACCGGCTTCGGCCGTACCCTCGCTGACGGCCACGACCACGACGTGCGCTGGCGGTCCGCGGAGATCGAGGCGCAGTTGGCCACGGTCGCGGCCGGCGCGGCCGGACGGGCCGACCCGCCCGCGCTGGAGGCGTTGGTGCAGCGGGTGGTGGTGGGTGACGACGCGCGGGCCGCCGCCGCGCAGAGCGCCGAGGAGACCGGGCTGACCGTCGACGAGCTGCTGGCCTCCCCGTTCGTGCTGATCGGCAGCCCGGACGAGATCGTCGCGACGGTGGAATCGCACCGGCGACGCTGGGGCGTCACCCGCTACGTGGTCCGGCCCGACGCGCTCGAGCCGCTGGCCCCGCTGCTGCCGCGGCTGACCGCCATCGTCTGAGCTTGACTTCGAGTGCACTCGACGACGAAAGCTGCACCGCATGACGACGACACCGACGTTGGGACGCAGCGGCATCGAGGTGAGCGCCATCGGGATGGGGTGCTGGGCGATCGGGGGCCCGCTCTGGGGCGACGGCGGGCAGCCGTTCGGTTGGGGCGAGGTGGACGACGACGAATCGATTCGGACCATCCACCGGGCGCTCGATCTCGGGGTGACCCTGTTCGACACGGCCAGCAACTACGGCGCCGGGCACAGTGAGCGGATTCTCGGTCGGGCCCTCGCCGGCCGCCGGGACGACGCGGTGATCGCCACGAAGTTCGGCAACGTCAGCGAGGAGGCCACCCGGCGGGCGCTCGGCACCGACGCCAGCCCGGCCTTCGCGGTACGCAGCCTGGAGGACTCGCTGCGCCGGCTGGGCACCGACCACGTCGACCTGTACCAACTGCACATCAACGAGCTGCCAGTGCCCGCCGCCCTCGACCTGGTCGGCACCCTGGAGGACCTGGTCAGCCAGGGCAAGATCCGGGCGTACGGCTGGAGCACCGACGACCCGGCCTCGGCGGAGGCGTTCGCGGCGGCCGGGACGCACTGCGCCGCCATCCAGCACGACCTGTCGGTGCTCCGGGACAACGCGGCGGTGCTGGCAGTCTGCGACACCTACGACCTGGCCAGCCTCAACCGGGGGCCACTGGCCATGGGGCTGCTCACCGGGTCGACCCGGGCGGTCGGCACGGACGACGTACGCGGCAGGGCGCCCGAGTGGTTGCAGTGGTTCACGGACGGGCGACCGACGCCGCGCTGGGCGGCGCGGGTCGATCAGGTCCGCGCGGCGCTCACCGCCGACGGACGCACCCTGGCCCAGGGCGCGCTCGGCTGGCTGCTGGCCCGCAACCCGCACACCGTGCCGATCCCCGGTCTGCGCACGGTGGCTCAGGCCGAGGAGAACCTGGCGACCCTGGCGCTCGGCCCGCTGAGCCCGGAGGCGTACGCCGAGGTGGAGCGCCTGCTGGCCGACCTGCGCCCAACCCCGGCAGCCTGACCCCCACCCGGCGAGCAGCGGCGTTCGGGACGAGGATGGGGGCATGCGGATCCTTCTGGCCGGCGCGTCCGGCTTCCTCGGCACCCGGCTGGTCGACCGGCTCGCGGCCGACGGACACCAGATCACCCGGCTGGTCCGTCGGCCGCCGCGCGACCCGCGGGAACAGCGGTGGGATCCGTCCGCCGCGCAGCTCGACCCCGCGGTGGTCGCCGGATCGGACGCGGTGGTCAACCTGGCCGGCGCGGGCGTCGGCGACAAGCGCTGGAACGACGACTACCGACGAGTGATCCGGTCCAGCAGGGTGGACACCACCGGCACGCTGGCGAGCACGATCGCCGGGCTGCCGGCCGCCGACCGGCCACGGGTGCTGCTGAACTCGTCGGCCGTCGGCTGGTACGGCAACACCGGCGACCGGGCGGTGGAGGAGGACGCGCCGGCCGGCGAGGGTTTCCTGGCCGACGTGTGCCGGGTCTGGGAGGCCGCGACCCGCCCGGCCGAGGACGCCGGGGTCCGCGTGGTGCGACTACGCATCGGCCTCCCCCTGCACCGCGACGGCGGGATGCTCAAGCCGCAGCTGCTGCCGATGCGGCTGGGCATCTCCGGCCCGCTGGGCGGTGGCCGGCAGTGGTGGCCGTGGATCTCGATGGCCGACTGGCTGGGTGCGACCCTCTTCCTGCTCGACCGGGACGACGTCGCCGGACCGGTCAACGTGGTCGGCCCCGCCCCCGCGACCAACGCGGAGTTCACCCGCGAACTCGCCCGGCAACTGCACCGCCCGGCGATCATGCCCATCCCGTCGCTGGCGCTGAAGGTGGCGCTCGGCGGTTTCGCCCAGGAGGCCCTGACCAGCGCTCGGGTCCTCCCCGGCGTCCTGACCCAGGCGGGCTTCGCGTACCACCACCCCGACCTCCCCAGCGCCCTGCACGCCGCCCTCACCGACTGACGAGGAGGGCCCCTCCCGTCGGGTCGGGAAGGGCCCTCCACCCCCGCCGCCCAGCCCCGCCCGCCCCACCCGCCCCGCCGATCTAGGGCAAAACCTCGTTAGTCGATCTCCGGCCACTGCAATCTGCCCTAGATCGACGAGGAGGGCCCCTCCCGTCGGGTCGGGAAGGGCCCTCCGTTTCGGGGGTGGGGTCAGCAGCCGATGACCCAGTAGTTGGGGCCGGTCTGCTTGAGGGCGCTGGTGTAGAAGGTGTTGTAGAGGCCCATCCGCTGGTTGGAGCCGTTCGCGTAGGCGTAGCCGCCGGACTGGTACGCCCGGCCGGCCGCGACGTGCGCGTAGTTGCTGGCGGTCACGCAGGTCGCCGGCGGGGTCTGCGTGGGCGTCGGGGTCGGGGTCGCCGTGGCCGTGGGCGTGGGGGTCGGGTCCGTTCCGCCGCCGTTCAGGCCGAAGAAGAGCGCGTCACGGTACGTCGAGCAGATGGTGTCCAGGAAGTACGCGGCGGCGTTGCCGCACTGGTCGGCCCCGGAGCCCGGGTCGACCGGCGTGCCGTGCCCCATCCCGGAGACCCGGTAGAGCCGTACGTCGTCGTTGCCGTACACCTCGAGGCTGGTGTTGCCGGGCAGTGACGAGGTGCTGCTCGGGGTCTGCGAGACGCCGCGCACGTTGGTCCACTGGTCGCGGGACTCGGTGCCGTTGAGCGGGGTGACCGTCGTGTCCGAGGTGCCGTGCCAGATGGCCACGCGGGGCCGCGGCCCGGCGTAGCCGGAGTAGGCGCCACGGACCAGGTCGCCCCAGGCGGCCGGCGTCTTGTCCGAGCCGGGGTTCATGCAGCTGAACGCGTTGACCATGCTGGTGGCGCAGCGGTACGGGATGCCCGCGATGATCGACCCGGCGGCGAAGACGTCCGGGTACGTGGCGAGCATGACCGCGCTCATCGCCCCGCCCGCGGAGAGACCGCTGACGTAGACCCGGGAGCCGTTCACCCCGAAGTTCGTCTTGGCGTGGTCGACCATCTGCTTGATGGACAGCGCCTCGCCCTGGCCCCGGGCGGTGTCCCCCAGCTCGAAGAAGTTGAAGCAGGAGTTGGCGTTGTTGGCGGACGGCTGCTGAGCCACGATCAGGGTGAACTTCCACTGGTCGGCGTACTTCTGCCAGCCGGAGTTGGCGAAGTAGCCGGAGGCGTTCTGGGTGCACCCGTGCAGCAGGACGACCGCCGGGGCGTTGGCCGGCAGACCGTCCGGCCGGTAGGCGTACATGGCGAGGTTGCCCGGGTTGGAGCCGAAGCCGGTGACCTGGGTCAGGGTGGCGGCCTGGGCGGGCGCGGCGAGGGCCACCGCGCCGGCGACGGCGAGGACGAGGCCGGCGACCGCACCGGTCAGCCGGGTGAGGATGGACGAGGAGCGACGCACGGCGGCCTCCAGACGGCAGACTGTGAACTGAGTCACTGTCGAATTGCCGCGAGGTTACGTCGATGTGTCACCGCTGTGACATGGGGCACGCTCACACATTCACCGGTATGGAGGTGTGTGCCCGGTTCCGTCGGCTCGCAACGGGATGTCTGCCCGAAGGTTCCGTGTCTGACCGGCCGGTCCAGGTCCGGTTGGTAACGTCCGCTGCGTGCCGTCCTCCCCGTCGCTGGCCACCGGGCCCGCACCCGCGTCCCCGCCGCGTGTCACCCGGGACCGCCGGGCCGACCTGATCGTCGTGCTGGTGGCGCTCGCGCTCGCCGTCTGGGTGACCAGTGGGCTGTGGCGGGCCCCGAACCTGCGCACCATCACCGTCAACTCCAGCGACCAGGCGCTCTTCGAGTGGCTGCTGGCCTTCGGCGGGCACGCGGTCACCCATGGTGAGAACCCGCTTTTCACGTACCTGATCAATGTCCCGGACGGGGTCAACCTCGCGGTCAACACCTCGATCACGGTGTACGCGGTGGTCTTCGCCCCGCTCACCTACCTGATCGGGCCGCCGGCGACGTTCCTGGTGATCCTGACCCTGAACCTGTTCGCCACCGCGCTGGCCTGGTACTGGCTGTTCTCCCGGCACCTGGTCCGCAACCGGCTGGCCGCCGGCGTCGGCGGCCTGTTCATCGCCTACTCCCCCGGCATGGTCTCGCACGCCAACGCCCACCTGAACTGGACGGCCGGCTGGCTGGTGCCGCTGCTGATCTGGCGACTGTTCGCGCTGCGGCGGGCCGGGCAATGGCTCCGCAACGGGCTGATCCTCGGTGTACTGGTCGCGGTGTCCTTCTCGATCGCCGCCGAGGGCCTGTTCTTCGCCGCGCTCGCGCTCGGCGTGTTCGTCGCCGTCTGGGCGGTGCACCCGGCCCACCGGGCGGAGGCCCGCGCCGCGCTGCCCACCTTTCTACGCGGGCTCGGGATGACCGCGGTGACGGCCGGTGCGCTGCTGTCGTACCCGTTGTGGCTGCACTTCGCCGGGCCGCAGCGGTTTCACGGCACCGGCTTCGACCCGGTGATCCACTCCGAGGACATCGCGGCGTTCGCCGCCTTCCCGCGTCGTTCACTGGCCGGCGAGGCCGGGCTGGGCACCGCGCTGGCGCCGAACCCGACCGAGGAGAACTCGTTCTTCGGCATCCCCCTGCTGGTGCTCACCGTGGTCTGCTTCGTCGCGCTCTGGCGCCGGGCCGACGCCGGTCGCCGGGCCACGCTCTGGGCGCTGGGGGTCACCGCGCTGATCTTCGCTGTCCTCTCCTTCGGGCCGGTGGCGAAGGTCGACGGGCGACGCACCGACCTGCTGCTGCCGTTCGACCTGCTCGGGCACCTGCCGGTGGTGAACGCCGCGCTGCCCGCCCGGCTGGCCCTGGTGGTCGCGCCGGTGATCGGCGTGCTGCTGGCGTACGCCCTCGACCAGCTGCGCGCCGACCCGCCCCGGCACCGCTCCACGGAGGTGGCCTGGGTGGTCGGGTTCGCGGTGGCTCTGCTGCCGCTGCTGCCCACTCCGCTGCTGACCGACGAGCGGGAGCCCATCCCGCGGTTCATCGCGGCCGGCACCTGGCGGGACTACGTCGCGCCGGGCGGGGTCCTCACCCCGGTCCCGCTGACCGTCGACATCTACCCGGACGGCCAGCGTTGGCAGGCGTACGCGCTGGCACACCGGCAGGGCGAGTTCGCCATCCCGGGCGGCTTCTTCCTCGGCCCCGGCGGCCCGGACGGGCGCGGTCGGATCGGGCCGGTGCCGCGCACCTTCAGCGCGCTCATGGACCAGGCTGGCCGTACCGGGCTAATGCCGATCATCACCGACGGGAGCATCCGGGAGGTCCAGGCCGATCTGCGGCACTGGCGGATCGAGACGGTCGTCCTCGCCGACCAGGTGCACGGCGCGAAGTTCGAGGTGGACGAGGAGGCGGTCCGGCGTACCGCCACCGCCCTGCTCGGCGAGCCGCAACGGGTCGACGACGTCTGGCTCTGGCGCATTCCACCGGCCTGACCGAGAGCGGCATCAGGAGCGCTGGTGAGGCGGCTCACCAGGGATCTTCGCCAGTCACGGGACTAGGCTGGATGCCGTGACCACGACGACCTCCGGCCTGACGGCCGTCCGCGCGGGCCTCCTCGAGTACCAGGCCGCCTGGGACGAGCAGCGCCGGCTGCACGAGTCGGTGGTGGCTGGCGAGCGCGGCGACACCGTGCTGCTGCTGGAGCACCCGAGCGTCTACACCGCGGGCAAGCGCACCGAGCCGTGGGACCGGCCGGAGGACGGCACTCCGGTGGTCGACGTGGACCGCGGCGGCAAGATCACTTGGCACGGGCCGGGTCAGCTCGTCGGCTACCCGATCCTGCGGCTGCCCGACCCGGTGGACGTGGTCGCCTACGTCCGCCGTACCGAGCAGCTGCTGATCGACGTGTGCGCCGAGTTCGGGCTGGCCGCCGGCCGGGTCGAGGGGCGCAGCGGGGTCTGGGTTCCCGAGGACGACCGCGGGCCGGCCCGCAAGGTGGCCGCCATCGGCATCCGGGTGGCCCGGGGCGTCACCCTGCACGGTTTCTCGATCAACTGCGACTGCGACCTGACGTTCTTCGACCGGATCGTGCCGTGCGGCATCCGGGACGCCGGCGTCACCTCGCTCACCGCCGAGCTGGGCCGCCCGGTCACCGTCGCGGACGTGCTCCCGGTGGTCGAGCGCCGGCTGTCCACCCTGACCGAGGTCTGAGCGCTCCAACCTCGTCGATCTAGGGACTATCGTCGCTACCTGATCTCCAGACACTGCAATCTTCCCTAGATCGACGAGTTGGCGGGCGGCACCGGCCGGCCGGGCGGCGCTACGGGGTCAAGCGGTGCAGGTCGCGCGGGAACGCGGTGACCTCCCGAACGTTCGCCGCGCCCACCAGCCGCGCCACGAACCGTTCCAGCCCGATCGCGAAGCCGCCGTGTGGCGGCATGCCGTGCCGGAAGGCGTCCAGGTAGCCGGCGTACGGCTCGATCGGCTCGCCGCGCGCGGCCAACGCGGCGCGGTAGTCGTCGTACCCGTGTAGCCGCTGCCCGCCGGTGACCAGCTCCAGACCACGGAAGAGCAGGTCAAAACCGTTCGAGTACGCCGGCCGGGCCGGGTCCGGATGGGTGTAGAAGGGTCGCTTCGCCATCGGGTAGCCGGTGACGAAGAGGAAGTCCGACCCGTGTTCGGTCCGGGCCCACTCCCCCAACGCCCGCTCGTGGGCAGGCGCGAGGTCCGGCTCGTCGGCCGGAGCGCCGGCGATCCGCAGCGCCTCGGTGAAGTGCACGGCGGGGATCTCGGCCGGCACCTCCGGCGGGGTCACGCCGAGGGTGGCCAGCGCCGCACCGGCTCGCTCCGTCACGCCGGTCAGCATCCCGGCGACGACGTCGCGCAACACGCGCATCACGTCCCGGTGGTCGGCGATGAAACCCAGCTCCGCGTCGAGCGAGGTGTACTGCGCCAGGTGCCGGACGGTGTCGTGCGGCTCGGCCCGGAACACCGGCCCCACCTCGTACACGCGCTCGAAGACGCCGACCATGAGCTGCTTGTAGAACTGCGGCGACTGGGCCAGGTACGCGGGCCGGCCGAACCAGTCCAGCGCGAAGACGTTCGCCCCGCTCTCGGTCGAGGAGCCCACCACCTTCGGAGTGTGGATCTCCACGAAGTCCCGGTCGCTGAGCGTGGCCCGGAACCCCGCCACCGCCGCCGCCGAGATCCGCAGCGCCGCCGATCGGGTCGGGTGCCGCAGCGCGGTCGGGGCGTTGTCGAGCTGGGTGGGCAGGCTGGCGGTGAGAGCCGGCCGGTACAGGTCGAACGGCGGTGGCACGGCGGGCGGGCCGAGTGGTCGTACCGTCGGGTCGGTCAGCTCGACTCCGGCGGCCGCGGTGTCGTTCGCGACCACCGTGGCGACGACCTCGACGACCGTCTCTTCGGTGAGTTTCTCCAGCTCGGCGCGGGCGGCCGGTTCGGTGACGACGACCTGGGACAGGCCGCCGGCGTCCCGCACGATCAGGAACGCCACCGACTTCAACAGCCGGCGGCGGTGGACCCACCCGGCGATCCGCACGGTTTCACCGATGTGGGTGGGCAGGTCAGAGGAAAGGATGCGTTGCACGGTGGTACCTCCTTGATCATCGCAACGCGACCCCAAAGAGGTGTGGGCGAGCGGGAACCTCGCGGTGCCACCACACCTTCGTCCCCGCCGAAGCGGAGACCTCGTTCGTCGCCTGATGACCGGGGCCAGCCGGGCGGGCTCTACTGGGCGCGGCGGGCCGCAACCGTTCTTCCCGCAGCTCAGGAGGGTCTTCACGCACCGGCGCCAGACCGCCTCTCAGCACCGGCGGCTCTCTGCACTGGCGGGTCGGGGCGCTACTCGGCTCCGTCGTCGCTGTTGGCGGAGACAGTAACACCCGATCCCTGCGGTTGTGACGCCCATTTTCGACACTCCGGTGTCCGGCGTCACAACTTCTGGGGCGTGACGCCGGTCGCCTGACGCACATAGACGCCGGCCATCCGGCGTAGGCTCGTTTTCGTGACGATCGAGCACTCCGCGCCGACGACCGGCCAGGCAGCGCGCACCGCAACGGCCGCCCCCGAGGGGCGCCGTCTGCTGCGCATCGAGGCGCGCAACGCCGAGACGCCGATCGAGCGTAAACCGCCATGGATCAAGGTCAAGGCCAAGATGGGCCCGGAGTACACCCAGCTGCGCGGGCTCGTCTCGCGTGAGGGGCTGCACACCGTCTGCCAGGAGGCCGGCTGCCCCAACATCTACGAGTGCTGGGAGGACCGGGAGGCCACCTTCCTCATCGGTGGCGACCAGTGCACCCGGCGCTGCGACTTCTGCCAGATCGACACCGGCAAGCCGGCCGAGTTCGACGCCGACGAGCCGCGCCGGGTCGCCGAGTCGGTGGTCTCGATGGGGCTGCGCTACGCCACCATCACCGGCGTCGCCCGCGACGACCTGCCCGACGGCGGCGCGTGGCTGTACGCCGAGACCGTCCGGCAGATCCACGCCCTGCAGCCCGGCTGCGGCGTCGAGCTGCTGATCCCGGACTTCAACGCCGTCCCCGAGCAGTTGGCCGAGGTCTTCGGCTCCCGCCCGGAGGTGCTGGCGCACAACGTCGAGACCGTGCCGCGCATCTTCAAGCGGATCCGGCCGGCGTTCCGCTACGACCGTTCGCTGGACGTGATCCGGCAGGCCCGCGCCGACGGCCTGGTCACCAAGAGCAACCTCATCCTGGGCATGGGCGAGGAGCGGGCCGAGGTCTCGCAGGCGCTGCGCGACCTGCACGAGGCCGGCTGTGAGCTGATCACCATCACGCAGTACCTGCGCCCGACCCCCCGGCACCACCCGGTGACCCGCTGGGTCAAGCCGGAGGAGTTCGTGGAGCTGCGCGAGGAGGCCGAGGAGATCGGCTTCGCTGGCGTGATGAGCGGGCCGTTGGTGCGCTCGTCCTACCGTGCCGGCCGGCTCTACCGGCAGGCGCTCGACGCCCGCGCCGGCATCCCGGTCAGCAACGCGAGCTGACCCGCCGGCTGGCCTAACCAGCCCCGCCCATTTCGGCGGCCTGCCGCCGTAGGCACCCCACGGCGGCAGCCCGACATCGCAGCCTGCGCGACATTTACGGCACCTCGCCCGTTATGCACAGGTGCCGGTGTCAGCGCTGGGCGCGCTGCCGCCCACCCCGTGGTCCCGGCTGCCCGGGATCCTCACCGTGTTCACCGTCGTCGTAGGGGTCGGCTACCGCCTCGCTCTGCTGGCGTACGCCGCCCCGCCGACGAACAGCGACGAGGCCACCATGGGGCTGGCCGCGTTGCACATCGCCCGGGGCGAGGGCTTCCCGATCTGGTTCTACGGCCAGCAGTACATGGGCACGCTGGAGGCGTACCTGGCAGCGCCGGTGTTCGCCCTGGCCGGCGGGCCGTCGCTGCTCGGTCTGCGGCTGCCGACGCTGGCGTTGTACGCGCTGTTCCTGGTGGCGGCCTGGCGATTGACTCTGCGGTTGACCGGGGACCGCTGGTTCGGGCTGCTGGTGGTAGCGCTGCTCGCCCTGGGCTCCGACCGAGTGGTCAAATCCCAACTGATCGCCGGCGGCGGCTATCCGGAGATGAACGCCGCCGCAGTGGCGCTCGCCCTGCTCGCCGTGGACCTGGCCGCCGGTCGGCCGGAGTGGCGGCTGGCGCGCTGGGCGGGCTGGGGTTTCCTGGCCGGCCTGCTGCTCTGGGTCGATCCGCTGGCGCTGCCGTACGTGGTGGCGACCGGGGCGGTGCTGGTCGCGTTCCGCTGGCGCGAGCTGCGCGGGGCGCCGGGCGCGCTGCTCGGGACGGCCGCCGTGCTGGGGGCGGCCCCGATGCTGGTGCACAGCCTGCTGAGCGGGCGGAGCCCGCTGGACCCGGTGCTCGCCGCCGGCGGAGCGAACGCCACCGCGGACTGGGCGGACCGGCTGCACGGGGGACTGCTGCTCGGCCCGCCGTTGGGCATGGGCTTCTGCGACCCCGGACGATGCGCCGGGTGGCAACTGTGGTGGGCGCTGGCCCTGCCGGTGCTGCTGGCCACCGCCGGTGTCACGGCGTGGCGGGCGCTGCGCCGGCCCGCCGTCACCGCGTGGCGGCCGGCCGACTCGGCGAGCACGACCGGGGCGGCCGGGGACGGTGCCCGGCGAGCAGATACGCGGGTCTCGGCGGCGATGCGGCTGGTCCTCGTGCTGGCCGCGGTGGCCACCCTCGCCGCGTACACGGTGAGCAGCGCCGCCGGGCTCACCCCGGTGGAGAGCTCCCGTTACCTGTTCGGCCTGCTCGTCTCCCTGCCGGCGCTGCTCTGGCCGTTGTGGACGGCCGCACAGCGCGCTCTGCTCGGCCGAGCGGCCGACCGGCGCGCTGTCGTCGGCCCGACGGCAGACCGGCATGCTCTCGTCGGCCCGGCGGGCGACCGGCGCGGCCCATGGTGGACGGTGACCGGGTCGGTCGCGCTGGCCGTGCTCGTCGCCACGGTGGGCACCGCCGCCCACGCCACCTGGCGAGCCGCGCAGATCGTGCCGGCGACCAGGGCCGCCGAAGCGCGGCACGCCGACCTGGTGACCACCCTGCGCCAGCTTGGCGTACGGCACGTGCGCGCCGGCTACTGGACCTGCAACCGGCTGACCTTCGCCAGCGCCGAGCACGTGGTCTGCGCGGTCGTCGACGACACGCTGCGCCCCGGCTTCGACCGCTATCCCGCGTACGGCCGGGCTGTGCAGCGCTCTCCCGCGCCGGCCTGGGTCGCACCGGCCGACTCGCCACTGGCGGCTCGGCTCGACGAACAGTCCCGGGCCGCCCCGGGCAGCCTGGAGCTGGTCGCCGTCGACGGATGGCGGATCTACCTGCCGCGCTGATCTGTGCTCGTCAGCGGGGTGCGGCGGGCTCGGTGAGCAGGCCCAGGCGGTGGGCCAGGGCCGCGGCCTCGACCCGGTTGGTCACGTCCAGCTTGGCGATGATCCGGGACACGTGCACGCTGGCCGTCTTCGGCGAGATGAACAGCCGCTCGGCGATCTGACTGTTGCTGTGCCCCTCGGCGACCAGCAGCAGCACCTCGCGCTCCCTCGCAGTGAGCAGGTCCGCGCCCGGCCGGCCCCGGGTCGCCCCGCGCAGGCCGACCCGTCGTGCCAGGGTGGCGGCCGCCTCGGCCAACGGCGCAGCCCCCAGCCGGGCGGCGATCTCGGCGGCCTCGGCCACCGCACCCGACACCTCGTCCCGCTCGCCGACGGCCGCGGCCGCCTCGGCCAGCGCCAGCAACGCCCGGCCCAACGGGTACGGCTGCCCGTCGGCCCGCCAGGCCACCACCGCTGCCCGCCACGCCGGCAGGGACTGGCCGCCGACCGCGAGCAGTGCGGTGACCTGGGCCGCGTGTGCCCGCGCGGCCGGATGCCGGGCGGGCAGGTCGGCGGCGAGGGCCGCGACGGCAGTGGCCAGCTCCGGGTCGCCGGTCCGGGCGGCGGTACGGGCGGCGGCGCTCAACACCGGCCAGCCCTCGCGCGGCAACCGTGGGAGGCGCTCGTCGGCCAGGGCGACACGGGCCGCCCGGACGGCCTCGACCTTGTCGTCGCTGGCAAGCGCCGCCTCGATCGCCAGCTCGTGCAGGGGCAGCCGGTGGTTCGGCCACAGGTAGGGCCGGCTGAGGAAGGCGAGCGCCCGGTCGACCAGCTCCTCGGCGGCCGGGTGGGCGCGCGCCAGCCGCAGCCCGGCGCTCTGCTGGAGCCAGTGCAGCCCGGTGACGCCGGACAGGTCGATCCGGGCGGCCTCCGCACAGACCGCCTCGGCCTCGTCCCAGCGGCCCAGCGCGAGCAGCGCCTCGGCCCGGTTCGACAACAGGTACGCCCCGGTGGAGCGGCTGATCCCCACCCGCCGCGCCTCGGCCGCCCCGGCGGCGGCCGCCTCTGCGGACTCCGCGTACCGGCCCAGTTCGCAGAGCATGTCCGACTGGTAGACCATGGCGATCACCAGGGCCGGGACGTCCCCGGCCGCCCGGGCGGTCGCCTCGGCCTGGCGCAGCTCGGCCAGCCCCCGCTCGAGGTCACACTCGCGGTGGTGGACCAGGGCGACCTGGGTGGGCAGCAGGGCCAGACCCTCGCCGAGCGCCTCGGCGTCGGCGCTCGCCTCGGCGGCGACCTCGGCCGCCTGCTGGGGATCGATCTTGACCAGGTGGGCGGCGATGTCGGCGAGCAGGCGTACCCGCTCCACGCCGGCCGGACCGCCCGCCGCCAGCCGGTACGCCTCGCTCAGCTCACCGCGGCCGTCACTCTTGCCGAGCAGGGCCAGCAACCGACCCCGCTGGTCCAGCAGGCGGGCGGCGCGCAGTGGCGTGGCGGCGGCGTCCACCTCGTCCAGGCCGGCTCGGGTCAGGGTCAGCGCGCGGCTGAAGTCGCCGGCCGTGATCGCGGCGTCGAGCGTCTGCCCCAGCAGCGCCAGGTGGTCCATGCCGAGCCGGTCGGCGGCGTCGGGCACCAGCTCCCACAGCTCGAGCACCCGCTCCAGCAGCCGGCGCTGCTCGGCGTAGGCGTACCGGTCGGCGGCGGCGCTGGCCGCGACGTGCGCGGTGACCAGGGCGCGGGGGTGGTCGTGCGCGGCGTACCAGTGATGGGCGATCTCGGCCGGGGCCCGGCCGGCGGCGACGAGGTGAGGTTGCGCCTCGACGGCGGCGGCGAACCGGGCGTGCAGCCGGGCGTGCTCACCGGGCAGCAGCTCGTCATGCACGGCCTCGCGGACCAGCGCGTGCCGGAACTCGTAGTCGCCGTCCCGGTCAGCCAACACCAGTTGGGCGGCGACGGCGGCGCGTAACGCGTCCTCCAGCTCGACCTCGGGCAGCCCGGCGACCTCGGCGAGCAGGTGGTGGGCGAAGCGGGTGCCGCCCGCCGCGGCGATCCGCAGCACCCGCTGGGCCGGCTCGGGCAGCCGGTCCACCCGGGCCAACAGCAGATCGCGCAGCGTCTCGGGGAGCGCGGCGCAGCCGACCGGATCGCCGGCGACGACCAGCTCCTCGATGAAGAAGGGATTGCCCTGGGTGCGCTCGTGGACGTCGTCGACGGCGCGGGCGGTCGGTTCGGTGCCGAGCAGGTCGGCGAGGATCGCGCCGGTGCCCTCGCGGTCCAGCCGGCCCAGCTCGACCCGCTCGACGCCTCGGGCCCGGTCCAACTCGGCCAGGAACGGGCGCAGCGGATGCCCGCGCTGCAACTCGTCGGTGCGGTAGGTGGTGACCAGCAGCAACCGGCCCGGCCGGGCGGCCCGCACCAGGAAACCGATCAGGTCCCGGGTGGAGCGGTCGGCCCAGTGCAGATCCTCGATCAACAGCACCAGCGGTTGCACGTCGGCGAGCCGCTGGAACAACTCAGCGACCAGGTCGAACAGGTAGCCGCGTGGGGCGTCGGCGAGCGGAGCCGCAGCCGGTGCGGCCAGTGCCGCCGGCACCCGGCCCAGCTCCGGCAGCAGTCGGGCGAACTCCGCCTCGTAGCCGGCGAAGACCTCGGCGCCGTCGGCGCGCAGCACCGCGCGCAGCGCGGCGGCGAACGGGGCGAACGGCAGGCCGGCCTCGCCGAGCTCCAGGCACTGGCCGACCAGCACCCGCGCTCCGGTGTCGGTGGCCCAGCCGGTGAACTCCTCCAGCAGCCGGGTCTTGCCCACGCCCGCCTCGCCACCGACCAGCACCGTGCTCGGCTCGCCTGCCCGGGCCCGGGCCAACGCGTCGCGTAGCGCCGAGATCTCACGCTGACGGCCGACGAGGACGGAGCTGGCGGCGCGTACGGTCACGGGACCGAGCATGCCACGGCGGGCCCCGTCGCCTACCCCGCCGATCGGTCGGTGACCGGGCGGCGAGGCCGGCGTGGCGGGCGGGGCGGTCGCGGCGGGCGGGGCGGTCGCGGTCACCGGCGGGAGTCGCCGGTACGGGTGGCCGGCTGGCGCCGGCCCAGCCAACCGCGGCCGCTGTCGCGGGCCACGGACCGGGCGAGCCGGTCGGCCGACACCTCGGCGCGCAGCTCGGCGGCGTGGGTGCGGTGCAGGGTGAGCAGGAATTCCGCGTCGTTGCCAAACATGTCGGGCTCCTTCGTGCGGTCGTCGTCATCTGATGACGTTGACTCTTCGCGCGAAGGCCCCACTCGGGCATGGGCACACCGCCTGATCTTCGCGGGCGCAGCCCTCCTTACGTGTCCGCCGGCGACGCGCAAGCCGACGTAAGGTACTCAGCCGACCGGCACCCGGACGCGGATCAACGGGGCCGCCGGCGACCACTAGACTCTGCGACATGGCAAAGCCCCAGGAGAAGATCTCGTTCGGCCAACGGCTGAAGCAGATCGGGATGGTGTTCCAGTTCACCGCCAAGCAGGACCGGTGGTTTGCGCCGTTGGTCGCCGCGGCGGTGCTCCTCCCGCTCGCTCTCACCGTGGTCGCGGTCATCCTCTGGAGCTGGATCTGGCTGCCGATCGGCATCCTGTTCATCCTGCTCGCGGTGCTGATCGTGCTCAACCTGCGGTCCAACAAGGCGATGATGAACGCCGCCGAGGGGCAGCCCGGCGCGGCGGCCCAGATCATGGAGAACATGCGCGGCGACTGGCGGGTGACCCCGGCCGTCAGCTCGACCACCCAGATGGACATGGTCCACCTGGTGATCGGCCGGCCGGGCGTGATCCTGCTGGCCGAGGGCAACCCGCAGCGGGTCCGCGGCCTGCTCGGCCAGGAGAAGCGGCGGCTCGCCAAGGTGATCGGCTCCGCTCCACTGCACGACTACGTGATCGGTCAGGACGAGGGCGAGCTGCCGATCCGCAAGCTGCGGACCACGCTGCTCCGCCTGCCGCGCGCGCTCAGCGGCAAGGACGTCAACTCGCTGGACAAGCGGCTCAAGGCGCTCACGTCCCGGCCGCAGATGCCCAAGGGCGCGATCCCGAAGAACATGCGGCCGTCGGGCGGCGCGTTCCGCCAGCAGCGGGGCCGCTGATCCCTTCGGCGTGAGCCGAAAAGACCACTCTGCGGCGTACGCCGAAAACCACTCTGCGGCGTACGCCGAAGCCAGAACACTCTGCGGCGTACGCCGGAAAGAGCCGGACCCCTGCGGGCCCGGCTCTTTCGCGTCGGGGTGTTGGTCAGCGGCGGGGTGCGTCGACGATGACCGAGTCGGCGAGCCGGTCGTGGATGCCGCGACGGTGCTCGTCCATGATCAGCGCGGGGACGACGACGGCCAGCAGCAGGCCGCGGAGCAGCCCTCGGGGCACCCCGATCCGGCCCCCGTCGTGCCAGTTCACGCAGCGGATCTTCGTGATGTACATGCCCGGGGTCTGCGCGAACAGGCCGAGGAAGAGGCCGTACTCGACGACCAGCACCGTTGGCGTCAGCCACGGATGCTGGATCGATCCGCCGAAGATGTTGGACACCAGCAGGCAGAGCACCCAGTCGATGATCAGCGCGCCGAACCGCCGGCCCAGGCTCGGCGGGGTGAAGGTGGGGTCGGTGGCCGGCGCTGCCGGGAGGTGCGGGTTGGTCACAGCGGTCAAGGGTATCCGCGCCGGAAGGAGGGCTGCCGGGTGCCGCCTGACGCCGCGTGCCGAATCAGACCAAAGGCATCATCTGTCATTAGACTGGCACCGCCGGTACGGCGTTCGCGGCGGGCCGAGAGCGGTTGGGGAGCGTCGCTGACGCTCCGCGAGGGACGTAACACGGCAGAAACACTGGAGACATGGCAGGGCAACCGCCTGGCCATAGCGTCGCCAGAAGCCTAGCCACCCCGTGGACGTGCCAGGAGGACGTGTGTTCGCCAATCCCGAGGAACTGCTGCGATACCTCAAGAACGAGGACGTGAAGTTCGTCGACGTACGTTTCTGTGACCTGCCCGGCGTGATGCAGCACTTCAACCTGCCGGTCGAGTCCGTCAACGACGACCTCTTCACCGACGGCCTCGCGTTCGACGGTTCGTCGATCCGCGGTTTCCAGGCGATCCACGAGTCGGACATGCTCCTGCTCCCGGATGTCGCCACCGCGTTCATCGACCCGTTCCGCGCGCAGAAGACGCTCGCGCTCAACTTCTTCATCCACGACCCGTTCACCCGCGAGGCCTACAGCCGCGACCCGCGTAACGTGGCGAAGAAGGCCGAGGCGTACCTGGCGGCGAGCGGCATCGCCGACACCGCCTACTTCGGCGCCGAGGCGGAGTTCTACATCTTCGACTCGATCCGCCACGAGACCTCGGCGCACCAGTCGTTCTACTACATCGACTCGATCGAGGGCGCCTGGAACACGGGCCGCGAAGAGCCGGGCGGCAACCGCGGCTACAAGACCGCGTACAAGGGCGGCTACTTCCCCGTCCCGCCGGTCGACCACTACGCCGACCTGCGTGACTCGATCGTGCGCCGCCTGGTCGACACCGGCTTCAACGTGGAGCGCTCGCACCACGAGGTGGGCACCGCCGGCCAGTCTGAGATCAACTACCGGTTCTCGACCCTGCTGCACGCCGGTGACCAGCTCCAGCTCTTCAAGTACATCGTGAAGAACGAGGCCTGGGCCAACGGCAAGACCGCGACCTTCATGCCCAAGCCGCTGTTCGGCGACAACGGCTCCGGCATGCACACCCACCAGAGCCTCTGGCTCAACGGCGAGCCGCTGTTCTACGACGAGACCGGCTACGCCGGCCTGTCCGACATGGCCCGCTGGTACATCGGTGGTCTGCTGCACCACGCGCCGTCGCTGCTGGCCTTCACCAACCCGACGATCAAC
This sequence comes from Micromonospora sp. CPCC 205539, assembly GCF_036906815.1. Taxonomy (NCBI): domain Bacteria; kingdom Bacillati; phylum Actinomycetota; class Actinomycetes; order Micromonosporales; family Micromonosporaceae; genus Micromonospora; species Micromonospora sp. CPCC 205539. Next base: position 53,329 of record NZ_JBAKHW010000029.1, read on the forward strand.
TCGTACCGTCGCCTGGTGCCGGGCTTCGAGGCGCCGGTCAACCTGGTCTACTCGCAGCGCAACCGGTCCGCCTGCACCCGCATCCCGGTGACCGGCGCGAACCCGAAGGCCAAGCGCGTCGAGTTCCGCGTTCCGGACCCGTCGGCCAACGTCTACCTCGCCTTCTCGGCGATGATGATGGCCGGCCTCGACGGCATCAAGAGCAAGATCGAGCCGCCGACGCCGATCGACAAGGACCTGTACGACCTCCCGCCGGAGGAGTGGGGCGACGTCAAGCAGGTGCCGGGCTCGCTGTCGGCCGTGCTCGACTCGCTCGAGGCCGACCACGACTACCTGCTCGACGGCGGCGTCTTCACCCCCGACCTGATCTCCACCTGGGTCGACTGGAAGCGCGCCAACGAGGTCGACCCGGTGCGCCTGCGCCCGACCCCGCACGAGTTCGCCATGTACTACGACTGCTGACAAGTCACTCGTTCCACCGGCCGGGCCGGCTCCGCGCACGCGGAGCCGGCCCGACCATTGTCTGCCCGCGCCCCGCGAGCGTGCTCGAACCAGGATGTAGTGGTGTCGAGCACGCCGGATGCCACTACAACCAGGATGTTGTGCGACCGGGCCGGCCGAAGGCCGCCTGGGCCACCGTCGACTGGGCACGCCCGGCCAAGATCCGCTCAACTACGGGGAAACTGCTGTCTCCCCGCACCTCGAGGCAGCACTTTCCCCGAAAGTGCGCGGATCTTGGACTCGGCCGGGGCCGAGATCATGCTCGATCCTGGATGTAGTGGCCTCCCAGGCCCCGAACCCCCCTCCATCCAGGATCGAGCACGACCTCGATGACATCGGCGCCGACGCTCATGAGGGCCATGGGGGTTCTGTCCGGGTTGTCGCACCCAAGGCGTGCCGGGGTCGAGGCGGACAGACCACGGGTCAGCGCGGAACGCGAGGGCGCTGCGGGCGGCGGCTTTGGCGCAGGGCACGGAGCGCTCGGAGCGCCAGGAGCAGGGTCAGGGCGGTCATCAGTAGGGCGCCGGGGGCCTTGGTGGAGCGGGCCAGGTTGGTGCCGTCGGGCAGGGCGAGGAAGGCGGCGAGTGCGGCTGGCAGCACGAACCAGGTCGTCCGCGTGGCGGTGAGCGCCAGCAGTGCCAGCGGCCAGGTGGCGTACCAGGGGTAGAAGACCGGGGACAGGACGACCGTGGCGGCCAGCGCCAGCGCGGCCCCGCGCGCCGCCGCCCGGGGACGCAACACCGCCGGGGCACGCAGCGCCGCCGGGGCACGCAGCGCCGCCGGGGCACGCAGCGCCTCGATCGGGAGCCCTCCGTCGTCCGACCGGCGTAGCGCCTGCCAGGTACGCCACCACAGCACTACCAGCACTCCGGCGAGCAGGAGCAACGCGACCGCCCGGACCACCGGCACCGCCATCGGGTCGCGGCCCACCAGCGCGCCGGCGTAGTCCACCACGAAGCCGACCGCGGTCGGCGGTGACGTCCACTGCTCGGAGTCCCCACTGTGGGTCAGCCCGCCCACCCAGCCGAACCCGAGGCCGGACAGCGCCGAGGTGACCAGCAGCACCGCGAGCAGCCCGCCGGCCAGCCAGCCGCCGTCACGCAGCAGCGCCCGTACGGTGTGGCGGCCGTGTACCGCGGCCAGCGCCGCGAACGGCACCACCACCACGGCGCTGGCCTTGACCGCCACCGCCAGCCCGAGCAGTAACCCGGCGATCAGCAACGCCGACGCCCGGCCCGGCCGGCGAACGGCCACCAGCAGCCCGCACAGCAGCAGGCCCAACATCACCGCGTCGTTGTGTGCCCCCGCGATCAGGTGCACTCCGACCAGCGGGCTGGCCAGCGCCAGCCAGGCGGCCCGTCGGGTCGGCACCCCGACGGCCCGGGCCAGCCCCGGCAGGCAGAACGCGGCCAGCAGCAGCCCCGCCACGGCGATCACCCGCAGGAGTACGACCGTGCCGGTGAGCCCACCGCCGAGGCTGACCGCGAGCGCCGCGAGCAGGACGAAGACCGGCCCGTACGGGGCCGGCGTGTCCCGCCAGATCGGCGCCACCGTGTCCACCCACGGGCAGCCCGCCGCCGCCACGCCCACGGCGTACGGGTCGACGCCGTGCGCGTACGTCCAGCCCTGGCAGGCGTACGAGTAGACGTCCCGGCTGCCCAGCGGCGGCGCGACCAGCAGCGGCAATGCCCACAGTCCCGCCGTGACGTACGCCCACCGGCTCGACGGCGCTCCCCCGCGCAGCGACCACCACGCCCCGACCAGCAGCACGGTGCCGACCAGCCAGCAGGTCAGCGTCGCCGGGCCTGCCGGGATGCGCCAGATCGACGCCGGCGTCGCGCCCAGCGGCGCGTCGGGCAGCGTCCCACCGAGGCACCCGGCGACGGAGAGCAGAGTCGCGCCGACCAGGCCGCCGTACCGGGCCGCGCGCGCCCCCAACGGGCCGGGCGACGCCGCCCCACCCGGCGGACGCGGCGGCGGAGGAGGCGCGGACGGAGGCGGCGCGGCACCGGGATCGATCACCGGCGCACCTTCCCTCAGTCCGCGGCGACCGGCCGATGGGCCGCCCGAGCCGACCGTACCAACCGGACGAGCAGCACGATCACCAACAGCGTCATCAGCGGCGCTCCGACCGTCTTGGTGAACCGGGCCAGCCCGGTGCCGTCGGGCAGCACCAGGAACGACGAGGCCAGGGCGATCACGACGAACCATCCGGTCTTCCGGGCGGTCGCCGCCAGCACGGCCAACGGCCAGATCCAGTACCAGGGGTGGAACAGCGGCGAGAGGAGGACCGTGGCGGCCAGGGCCAGGCCGGCGTACTCGAGCGGCTCTCGGGTGCGGGCCCGCCACCACAGCCAGACCAACAGCACCGCCAGCGCGGCCAGGCCGATCCCGCGGGTGACCGGCAGAGCGTCGATGTGCCCGCCGAAGGGCACCACCAGGTAGCCGACGGTCTGCCCGACCGCCGTGGACGGCGAGGTCCAGGCGATCACGTCGCCGCCCCGGGCCAGCCCGCTGACCCATCCGAAGTCCAGGCCGGCGGCCACGGTCACCCCGGCGACGGCGGCGACCGCGCCGCCGACCACCCACCCGCCGTGCCGCACCAGAGCCCGGATCGAGTACCCGCCGACGATCGCCACCAGCGCCGCGAACGGCACCACGACCAGCGCCGTCACCTTGATGGCGGCGGCCAGCCCGAGCAGCGCCCCGCCACCGAGCAGCGGGCCGGGGCGGCCCGGCCGGGAGGCCACCACCGCCAGCCCGGCGACCAGCAGGCCCACCATCAGGGCGTCGTTGTGCGCGCCGGAGACCAGGTGCACGGCGACCAGCGGGCAGGCCAGCGCCAGCCACACCGCCCGGCCAGCGGGTACGCCGACCCGGCGGGCCAGCACCGGCAGACTGATGGCGGTCAGCGCCACCCCGGCCACGGCGATCAGCCGGAAGACCACGATGGCACCGGTGAGGGAACCGGTGGCCTTGACCACCGCGCCGGAGAGCACCACGAACAGCGGCCCGTACGACGCCGGGGTGTCCCGCCAGATGTAGGAGATGGTGTCCAGCCAGGGGCAGGGCAACGCGGAGACACCCTGCTCGTACGGGTTGATCCCGGCGGCGTAGCTGGCGCCCTGGCAGGCGTACGCGTAGACGTCGCGGCTTTCCAGAGGCGGCGCGATCAGCAGCGGCAGCAGCCAGAGCCCGACGGTCACCAGCGCCCAGCGGGTCGACGGCACCTGCTCGCGTAGCGCCCACCACGCGCCGGCCAGCAGCGCGGTGCCGATCAGCCAGGCGGCGATGATCAGCGGCCCGTGCGGCCCCTGCCAGATGCTGACCGGGGTGGAGCGCAGGGGTGAGCCGGGCAGGGCGCCGCTGAGAAAGGCGGCGACGGCGAGCAGCGCCGATCCGGCCAGGCCGGTCCAACGCGCGAGGTGGTGAGGCACGCCGGACATGCTGCCAGTACGGTGGTCGCGGTACGGAGGTGGGCATGCGGAGCAGTCGGGTGGTGGCGATGGCCACCGGTTCCGCCGCCGTGCTCGCCGCGCTCTGGCTGTCCCTGCCGGTGATGGGCTCGGACCTCGCCGCGCAGGTGGCCCGGGCGGACTTCTTCGCCGCGCACGGCCTCACCCCGGTGGATCTGCACTGGTACGCGGGCGTGCAGCAGTTCGGCTACAGCCTGCTGTCCCAGCCCGTGATGGCGCTGCTCGGCGTGCGGGTCACCGGCGCGCTGGCCCTGGTGGCATCGGCCGCCGCGCTGGCTGCGCTGCTGGTCCGCCACGGGGTGCCTCGGCCCCTGCTGGGCAGCCTCGTCGGCGTGGTCACCCTGGCCGGCAACCTGGTCTCCGGCCGGGTCACCTACGCCCTCGGCGTGGCATTCGGGTTGGTCGCGCTGCTGGCGCTCACGCTCGGCCGCTCCGCCGCGTACCCCGAAAACGGGCGAACGGACGGACGGACGCCGCTGCGGCTCGGGCTCGCCGCGGCCGGCACGCTGCTGGCGTCGGCGGCCAGCCCGGTGGCCGGCCTGTTCGTCGGTCTCGCTGGCGTCGCGCTGCTGCTCGCCCGCCGGTACGCCGACGGCCTGACGCTCGGGATCGCGGCGGCCGTGCCGCTGGCCGCGACGGCCCTGCTCTTCGGCGACGGCGGTTGGATGAACATCAGCCGCACCGACGCGCAGCGGGCGGTGCTGACCAGCCTGGTGGTGGCCGCGCTGGTGGCGTACCGGCCGGTGCGGGTCGGCGCGCTGCTCTCGGCGGCCGGGGTGCTCGCCGCCGCCCTGGTGCACACTCCGGTCGGGTTGAACGCGACCCGGCTCGTGACGATGTTCGCCCTACCGGTGCTGGCCGCCGCCGCCCGCCCCCCGGCGTGGCTCGCCACCCGGCTGACCCGCCATCCCCGACTGGTGGGTGGCGTCGGCCTGGCCGCGCTGCTGGTGGCAGTCTGGGGCTGGCTGCCGCCGGTGGTCCCCGCCGACCTGCGCAGCATCGGCGACCCGACCAGCGCGGCCAGCTACCACGCGCCGCTGCGCGCTTTCCTGGCTGGTCAGCGGCTCACCGGCCGGGTCGAGGTGCCGCCCACCCGCAACTACTGGGAGGCTGCCCGGCTGGGCGAGGTGCCGCTGGCCCGGGGCTGGCTCCGACAGGCCGACATCGACCGCAATCCGCTGTTCTTCACCACCGTGCCGGGCGCGGCCGGCACCGGCGTGCCGCTGACCGCGGCCAGCTACCGAGCCTGGCTGGCGGAGAACGCCGTGCAGTACGTGGCGCTGCCGGACGCCCCGCCGTCCTGGGTGGGACGGGCCGAGGCGGAGCTGATCGAGGGCGGGTTGCCCTACCTGACGCCGGTCTGGTCCGGCCCACACTGGCGGGTCTGGGCGGTCGCCGACCCGACTCCGCTGGTCGCCGCCCCCGCCGAACTGGTTCGCATCGACGCCGCGTCGGTGACCTTCCGTGCTCCGGCGGCCGGTCCGGTGGCGGTCCAGGTCCGGCACGGTCGCTGGCTGGTCGCGTCCGGAGGTGCCACGGTCACCGCCAACGGAGACTGGACGACCGTCACCGTCCCTCGGCCCGGCGAGTACACCCTCGGCAGCTGACGTCGCTACGCCTCGAGCACCCGCTCGGCGGCGGCGCGGGAGCGGCGGCCGGTCCGCAGGTACTCGTCGAGGAACTCCCCCGGGTCGTCTCGGCCGAGCAGCCGGACCACCCCGGCCAGCTCCACCCCGTGCCGGGGCAGCTGATCGCCGGCGCGGCCTCGCACCAGCATCAGCGCGTTGCGGACCTGCGCGGCCAGGGTCCACCCGGCGGCCATCTCCGCGGCGTCCGTCGGGTCGATGAGGCCCGCGTCCCGGGCCGCCGCGAGGGCGTCGAGGGTACGCGTGCCGCGCAGCGCCGGCACCGCGCCGGCATGCCGGAGTTGGATGAGCTGCACCGCCCACTCCACGTCGGCCAGCCCGCCTCGGCCCAGCTTGGTGTGGGTGGCCGGGTCGGCGCCACGGGGCAGCCGCTCGGTCTCCACCCGGGCCTTGATCCGACGGATCTCGACGACCTGCTCGCGGGTGAGCCCCTCGATCGGGTAGCGCACCGGGTCGATCATCGTCTCGAACTCGGCGCCCAGGTCGGCGTCGCCGCAGACGAACCGGGCCCGCAGCAGCGCCTGGGCCTCCCACACCCGCGACCAGCGGGCGTAGTACTGCGCGTACGCGGCGAGGCTGCGCACCAGCGGGCCCTGCCGACCCTCCGGCCGCAGGTCGGCGTCGACGCCGAGCGGTGGGTCGGGCGCGGGCACGCCGAGCAGCCGGCGCAGCTCCTCGGCGATCGCGTGGGCGGCGGCGCTGGCCGCGCTCTCGCTGCCCTCCGGGGGCGGGTTGTAGACGAACAGCACGTCGGCGTCGGAGAGGTAGTTCGACTCGTACCCGCCGAGCCGGCCCATGCCGATCACGGCGAAGCGCAGCCCGGGCGGCGCCGGCTGGCTGGCCTGGGCGGCCCGCAGCGCGGCGGCCAGGGTGGCGTCGGTGACGTCGGCGAGCGCTGTACCGACCGAGGTGATGTCGGCCAGTCCGGGGGCGCGCCGGCTCCCGTCGTCCGTGCGGGTGGGGGTGGGGGCGAGCGAACCGGCCCGGCAGAGCACGTCGGCGCAGGCCACCCGGACCAACTCCCGGCGGCGCAGCGCGCGCACCGCCCGGATGGCCTCGACCGGGTCGGCGTGCCGGGCCGCCGCAGCGAGAAAGCCCTCCCGGAGAACCTCGCGCGGGCGGGGCGCCAGCTCGTTCTCCTCGGCGAGCAGCCGCAGGGCCTCCGGCTCCCGGGCGAGCAGGTCGGCGACGTACCGGGAGAGGGCGAGCACCCGGGCCAGCCGCCGGGCCACCGGCCCTCCGTCGCGCAGCAGCCGCAGGTACCAGGGGGTGCTGCCCAGCTTGTCGGAGACCTTGCGGTAGTTGAGCAGACCCCGGTCCGGCTCCGGCTCGTCGGCGAACTCGCTGAGCAGCACCGGCAGCAGGGTCCGCTGGATGGCCGCCGTGCGGCTCACCCCACCGGTGAGGGCCTGGAGGTGGCGCAGCGCCCCGGCCGGGTCGGCGAAGCCGAGGATCTCCAGCCGGTGCCGGGCCGCCTCCGGGGTGAGCCGAAGCCCGTCGGCCGGGACCCGGGCCACGGACTCCAGCAGCGGCCGGTAGAGCAGTTTGGCGTGCAGCCGGCGTACCTCGGCGGCATGGGTGACCCAGTCGGCCCGGAACCTCTCGACGGCGCTCTGGCCCGGCGTGGCGGTGTAGCCCAACGCGGCGGCGAGCCAGCGCAGCGCGGCCGGCTCGGTGGGCACGGTGTGCGTACGGCGCAGGCCCTGGAGTTGGAGCCGGTGCTCGACGCCGCGCAGGAAGCGGTAACCGAGCAGCAGCGCCTCCCCGTCGGCACGGCCCACGTAGCCGCCGGCCACGAGCGCGCGCAGCGCCGGGATGGTGCCGGGTACGCGCAGCGTCTCGTCGATGCGGCCGTGCACCAGTTGCAGGAGCTGCACGGCGAACTCGATGTCGCGTAGGCCGCCGGGGCCGCGCTTGATCTCGCGCTCCAGCTCCTTCGGCGGGATGTGGTCGATGATCCGGCGTCGCATCGCGCGAACGTCCTCGACCGCCTCGGGCCGCTCGGCGGCCCGCCAGACCAGCGGTGCGAGCTGGTCGATCCACTCCTGGGCCAGCGGCAGGTCACCGGCGGCCGGGCGGGCCTTGAGCAGCGCCTGGAACTCCCAGGTGCGCGCCCACCGCCGGTAGTAGGCCAGGTGGCTGGCGAGGGTCCGCACCAGCGGACCCCGGTTGCCCTCGGGGCGCAGCGCGGCGTCCACCGGCCAGGCGACCAGGCCGCAGATGTGGATCAGTCGGGTCGCCACCATGGTGGCCGCGGCCAGGTCGGCGTCCTCGGCCGCCACGAAGATCACGTCCACGTCGGAGACGTAGTTCAGCTCGTCGCCGCCGCACTTGCCCATCGCCACGACGGCCAGGCGGGGTCGTGCGGTGCCCGGCGGCAGCTCGGCGACGGCGACCTCGTACGCCGCGGCCAGCGTCGCGTCGGCCAGCGCGGAGAGCGCGGCCATGGTCTGCTCCAGGCCGCGCCCGCCCGTGAGGTCGGCCGCCGCGATCCGCAACAGCGCCAGCCGGTACGCGGTACGCAGCACCGCCACGGGGTTGCCGTCGCCGGTCGGCTCCAGCCGCCCCTCGGCGGTCGGCGCGAGCCCGTCCGGGGCGGTGCGCAGCACCGTGTACTGCTCGGGGTTGGCCACCAGGTGGTCCCCGAGCGCCGAGGAGGCACCGATTACCGCGATCAGCCGTCGGCGCAGCCCGGCATCGGCGTGCAGCTCGGCGAGCAGCGGCGAGCCCGCAGCGCCGTCGCTCACGACGCCGGCCTCGCGCGACGCGGCGCCGGCCTCGCGCGACGCGGCGCCGGCGTTTGCGCGGCGTTCGGCTTCGACGATGCGGTGCAGTTGGCGCAGCGCCAGGTCCGGGTCGGCGGCCCGGGACAGCGCGGTGAGCAGCTCCGCGGCCCGATCGTCGACCGGCTCCTGCTCGGCAGCCCGCCACAGCCGCAGCCCGTCCGGGCCGAGCAGGTCGGCGGCGCGCGCCTCGCTGTCGCCCTCGGCCGCGCCGAAGCCGTAGCGGGCGAGTCGGCCCGGCGCCCTGGTCGGCCGGCCCATCAGTGCCCGAGCAGCGGCAGGCCGCGCCGCGTGGTGCTGTCGTCCAGCTCGCCGAGGGCCAGCAGGGCGAACCGGGCGGCGAACGGCTGCCAGACCTCCTCGACGTCGACCAGCACCGACTCGCAGGCCGCGACCACCAGCGCCGGGTCGTAGCCCAGCTCGGCGAGTTGGGTCGAGTCGGTGGCCCATTCGGCGATCATCGCGGCGTCGCACTCGATGTGGAACTGGAGCCCCCAGGCCCGGTCGCCGAGCCGGAACGCCTGGTGCGGGTAACGGGTGGAGGCGGCCAGCAGGGTGGCGCCCCGGGGCAGCTCGATGATCTCGTCGGAGTGCCACTGGAGCACGTCCGGGATCAACGGCACGTACCGGAACAGGGGGTCGCCCTCGGCGGCGTCGCGCCGACCGACCACGCCGGGACCGATCTCCGGCCCGGACGGACTCCGCTCGACCAGCCCCGCGTGCGCGGTGGCCAGCAGCTGCGCGCCCAGGCAGATGGCCAGGGTGGGCACCCGGTGCCGGACCGCCTTACGCAGCAGCCCCTCCACAGCCGGGAACCAGGGTGCGCCCGGCGAGCCGTCCGGCAGCGGGTACGCCTGCTGGTCGCCACCGAGCACCACCAGCGCCGCGTACCCCTCCAGGTCGGCGGGGAGCTCGTCGCCGGCGTGCGGGCGGACCACCCACAGTTCCAGGCCCGTCTCGGTCAGCCACTCACCCAGGCGGCGAAGGTCGTCTGTCGGGTCGTTCTCGATCACCAACGCGGTTGCCACCCGTCGAGGCTAGCCGGTGCGTCACCGGGTGCCGCGCCCCGCCACGACCCGCCTGGGCGTCCTGCCACGCGGCCGGAACGGGGTCGATAGGCTCTGCCGCTGTGATCACCGAAGACACCGCCGTTCGCCCGCCCGTGCTGCGACCGGGTGACACGGTGCTGCTGGTGTCACCGTCCGGGCCGACCTCGCCGGAGCGGGTGGCCCGTGGGATGGAGCTGCTCACCGGCTGGGGGCTGCGGCCGGTGCCGGCACCCAACGCGTACGCCCGCCACGGCTACCTGGCCGGCACGGACGAGCTGCGCGCCGCCGACCTGAACGCGGCCTTCGCCGACCCGCAGGTCCGCGGGGTGATCTGCACCCGTGGCGGGTACGGCGCCCAGCGGATGGTGGAGGCCATCGACATGGCGGCCGTCCGCCGGGACCCGAAGGTGGTGGCCGGGTTCTCCGACATCACCGCGTTGCAGTTCGCGCTGTGGCGGGGTGCCCGACTGGCCGGCGTGCACGGCCCGGGGGCGGCCTGGCGCGACGAGCGCACGCCGCTGCGGTCGGCCGAGTCGCTGCACAGGGCTCTGATGACCACCGAACCGGTGACGGTCGCCGCCGTGGCCGAGGAGGAGACGTTCGGAGTCCGCGTCCCCGGACGGGCCACCGGCACCCTGTTCGGCGGCAACCTCTGCATGATCGCCGCGTCGATCGGCACCCCGGACCTGCCGGACCTGACCGGGGCGGTGCTGCTGATCGAGGACGTGCAGGAGCCGCCGTACAAGGTCGACCGGATGCTCACCCACCTCCGCCGCGCCGGCGCGCTGGACGGGTTGGCCGGGGTGGCGGTCGGGCAGTTCACCGACTGCGGCGACGGTTGGGACACCACGGTCGTCGACGTGCTCACCGAACGCCTCGGCGACCTCGGCGTGCCGGTGCTCGGCGGCCTGCCGATCGGCCACGGCCCCAACCAACTCACCGTCCCGGTGGGCACCTCGGCCACCCTCGACGCCGACGCCGGGACCCTCGTCGTCCAACCCGCCGTCGCCTAGCCCTCCGACGTCCCGGGTGGGCTGAGCTGGGCGACCGCGCCCGTCTCCAGGGCGGCCCAGACCGAGCCGTCCCCGGTGACCGTGATGCCGTGCGGCTCGGCGTCGGGGGTGGGCAGGTCGTAGCCGTCGATCCGGCCGGCGAGGTCGATGTGACCGATCCGGTTGGCGCCCCACTCGGTGAACCAGGCGCCACCGGCGGGGTCGGCCACGATGGCATGCGGACGGGCCGATCGGTTCGGCAGCGGAAACTCGTCCAACCGCCCATCGGGGGTGATGCGGCCGAGTTGGCCGGCGGCGATCTCCACGAACCAGAGCGCACCATCGCCGCCGAGGGTGATGCCGACGGGCCCGGCGTTCCCGGTGGGCAGCGGGTGCAGGGTCACCGCGCCGGCGAGGTCGATCCGGCCGATCGCGTTCGCCTGGTTGAGGGTGAACCAGAGCGCCTCGTCCGGACCGGTGGTGATCATCGAAGCGAGGCCACCGGTCACCGGCAGTGGATACGAGGTGACCCCGCCGTCGGTGTCCACCCGGCCGATCGTGTCGGAGGTCATCCCGGCGTACCAGAGGGCGCCGTCCGGGCCGGCGGCGATACCGCCCGGGCCGGTGCCGGCCGGCAGGGCGACCGTGCGCTGTTCGCCGTCGACGGTGATCCGACCGATCCGGTCGTCCCCGGAGCGGGTGAACCAGAGCGCGTCATCCGATCCCGCAGTGATGATCAGCGGGCGGCTGCCGGCCGAGCCCAGCGAATACGTCCGCGTCGCGCCGTCGGGGTCCAGTCGGGCGATCCCGCCGGCATGGACCAGCGTCAGCCAGGAGCGCACCGTCGGGGCCGGCAGTGATGCCGTACGGGCCGGAACCCGCCTCGGCGAGCGGAATCTCCCGAATCTTGGCGGTCGTCACGATTCGCAGTCCTTCCCTCGGTGGCCCGTCAACCCTGGCCGCACGGTCTGCGATGGTGCAACCGGTTTGTCCGCTCACCTCGGCCGAATTGTCAGCCCGCTGACAGGTTCGCCACGGGTCCCGCCCAGGCTGGCCGGTCACTGTCGGTGATGTCATCGCAGCACGCACTGAGATCTGGAGGACTGATGTCCCGCACGATGTCGAAGAAGCACCTGTTGGCCGGCCTGGCCACCGCCGGCGTCCTCGGCGTGGGGATCGCGGCCCCGACGATCGCCTTCGCCGCGGACGCCGGCACGCCGGCGCCGAGCGCCAGCAGCACCGCGGCCGCCCCGGCCACGCCGAAGGCCGACCGGCAGGGCGAATTCGCCGCCGCGCTCGCCAAGGAGCTGGGCGTCCCGACCGACAAGGTGACCGCCGCGCTGCAGAAGGTGCGCGAGGAGCACCGGCCGGCCGGTCGACCGGAGCGCCCGTCCCCCGAGGCCCGGAAGGCCGCCCTGAAGGAGCGGCTGGACCAGGCCGTCAAGGACGGCAAGCTCACCCAGGAGCAGGCCGACGCCATCACCAAGGCCGTCGAGGCCGGCGTCTTCCCCGGCCTGGGCGGCCACGGTGGCCACGGCTGGCGTGGCGCTCCCGCGGGCACGCCCGGCAAGTAACCCGGCTGCCTCGGCCCCGACAGCCCGGGGCCGACCTTGTACGCCCCGGACGACCCCGTCCGCCCTGTCGGAGCCAGTGCCAGCCTCGGTACGCCCCGCCGGCCCCGGTCCGCCCTGTAGAGCCGGGGCCGGCTCGGGTCTGTCGCGGCTTGATCCACTCGGTTTCCATGATGTCGCGGTGTCCGGCGCACGCGGACACCCCGACATCCTGAAAACCGAGTCGATCACATCTCCGGAAGGGGGTCAGGGCTGCTGGGGCGGGGGCGCGAACACGCCCAGATGGTTGCCGGCCGGGTCGAGTAGGTGGGCCAACGTGAGACCGGCCGGTGTCGTACGCGCTGGCACCAACACCCGGCCGCCGGCCGCCTCGGCCCGTCGGCAGGTCTCCTCGACGTCGGTGACCTCGGCGTAGAACACCGCGTAGTTCGGCGACGTCCCGTCGGTCGCCCGGATCGCGCCGCCGATCCCGATGTCGCCGCCGGCCCCGGTCACGCGGTAGGAGCCGCCGTTGGTCGGGGCCTGCTCCTCGAAGGTCCAGCCGAACAACTCTCCGTAGAACCGCTCCGCGTCCTCGGGTCGGTCGGTGCCGATCTCGAACCAGGTGACAGGCGTGGTGGGCCTGGACATTTACTGCCTCCAGAGTTTCCGTGCCGGCCGTTCGGCCGTCGTCTGAAGCAGTCTCGGGGCCGTTCGCGACAACGTCCTGTCGGTGTTTCCGGATCACCCGGCGGGGTTTCTCCTCACAAGGCCCACCCGGGCCTGCGCGCCGACGTGCGCGCCTCAGACCAGGCTCAACGGACGGACCCGCTCGTGCGGGATGTCCAGATCGGCAAGGCGCAGCTCCCGGACCACCATCTCGGGCAGCGGCCGGACCTCGTGGATCCGGTCGGTGCGGAAGCAGCGCAGCTCGTCGCGCAGCCGGCACCAGGCGAGCAGGTACCAGAATCGGTTGTTGCCCAGGTAGCCCACCGGCTCGACCTCGCGGACCGAATCGATGCCGCTGCGGTCCGTGTACCGGATGCGCAGCACCCGCCGCGCGGAGACCGCGTCGGCGACGGTGGCCGGGACGGGCGTGGCCGGCCCGTCGCCGATCAGGTGCACCCGGCCGGCGAGCCGGTGCGCCTCGGCCGCGTCGGCGGCCGGCAGGACCGCCACCAGTTTGCGCAGCGCGGTGGCGCCCGACCCGGCGAACGGCGTGCCGGCGAGCCGGTGCAGCGCGACGGCCATCGCCACCGCCTCTGCGGCGGTCAGGTTGACCGGGGGCAGGGTGCGGGCGCGGTCCAGCACGTAACCGCCGGTGCGCCCCGGCTCCGCCCAGATCGGCACGCCGCCCTCCTGTAGCGCGCCGATGTCGCGCTCGATGGTCCGGCTGCTCACCTCGAAGCGCGCGGCCAGCCATCGGGCGCTGCGCGGGCGTGGCGACACCGCCCGCAGCTCCTCGACCAGGGCGTAGAGGCGGTCGGTGCGGTTCATGCCCGGCACGCTACGACCGGGGTACGACGACGCCGATGGACGACGGGACCGCTCAGGCGATGCAGGCGCAGACGATCAGGGCCGCACCGAAGTGCGTGGCGGCGCTGACCCGGGCCGCCGGGTGCGGCTCGTCCGAGCAGATGATGTCGCCGAGCTTGCCCGGGGTGAGCAGGTCGAGCACGAAGAAGGCCAACGCCATGATGGCGAGCCCGATGAGCCCGAACACCACGGTGGAGGCGAGCCCCTTGCCGAAGTCGCTGTAGCTGGTCAGGATCGCGGTGAAGACGATCCCCGCGATGCCGAGCTGATTGGCGGCGAGCAGCAACCCCGCGTTGGCGTTGCGCTGCACCCAGATCAGGTCCCGCAGACGCCCCGGCGTGAGCAGGTCGACCAGTAGGAAGCCGGCGGCCATCAGCCCGACGCCGACGATCCCGAACACAACGCTCTGCCAGGCACCGCTGAACAGATCCTCCAGCACCGACTGCCTCCCGACCGGTCCCGCTCGGCCGGGTGCCGGCGCGGTGATCGAGACGATAGCGGCAGCGCGCAAGCGCGTCAGCCCCGCGCGGCTACAACGACAGGTACCGCTGCCGCTCGTACGGGGTGACCTCGCGCCGGTACTGCTCCCATTCGGCCCGCTTGTTGCGCAGGAAGAAGTCGAAGACGTGCTCGCCGAGCACCTCGGCGACCAGTTCGGAATCGGCCATCACGTCGATCGCCTCGGCGAGGTTCTCCGGCAGCGCCTCGTACCCCATGGCGCGCCGCTCCGCGCTGGTGAGCGACCAGACGTCGTCCTCGGCGCCCGGCGGCAACTCGTAGCCCTCCTCGATGCCCTTCATGCCCGCGCCGAGCATGACGGCGAAGGCCAGGTACGGGTTGGTGGCCGAGTCCAGCGAGCGGACCTCGACCCGGGCCGAGTTGGGCTTGCCGTAGGCGGGGACGCGGACCAGCGCCGAACGGTTCAGGTGACCCCAGCAGACGTACGCCGGGCTCTCGGTGATCCGGTCCGGCAGCGCCTGGGGGAAGAGCCGCTTGTACGAGTTGACCCACTGGTTGGTGACCGCCGTGTACTCGCGGGCGTGCACCAGCAGGCCGGCGATGAACGACCTCGCCACCTTGGAGAGCTTCATCGGGTCGCCGGCGTCGTGGAACGCGTTGCGCTCCCCCTCGAACAGCGACAGGTGGGTGTGCATGCCGCTGCCGGGCTGGTCGATGAAGGGCTTCGGCATGAAGCTGGCCTGCACACCGGTGGAGAGCGCCACCTCCTTGACCACGTGCCGGAACGTCATGATGTTGTCGGCGGTGGTGAGCGCGTCGGCGTACCGCAGGTCGATCTCCTGCTGGCCGGGGGCGACCTCGTGGTGGCTGAACTCCACCGAGATGCCGATCCGCTCCAGGGCCAGCACGGCCTGCCGGCGGAAGTCGCGGGCCACCGAGTGGGTGGTGTGCTCGAAGTAGCCGCCGGTGTCCACCGGGATCGGCACCGACCCGTCCTGCGGCCCGTTCTCCAGCAGGAAGAACTCGATCTCGGGGTGGGTGTAGAAGGTGAAGCCCTTCTCGGCGGCCTTGGACAGAGCACGGCGCAGCACGTGCCGGGGGTCGGCCCAGGACGGACCACCGTCGGGCAGCAGGATGTCGCAGAACATCCGGGCGCTCTCGCCGCTGACCCCGCCCTCGAACGGGAAGACCTGGAAGGTGGTCGGGTCGGGCATGGCCACCATGTCCGATTCGAAGACCCGGGCGAAGCCCTCGATCGCCGAGCCGTCGAAGCCGATGCCCTCCTCGAAGGCCGACTCGAGTTCGGCGGGCGCCACCGAGACGCTCTTGAGCGTGCCCAGCACGTCGGTGAACCACAGCCGGACGAACCGGATGTCCCGCTCTTCCAGCGTACGGAGGACGAACTCCTGCTGACGGTCCACTTCCCCAACCCCTCGCGACACAGTTTGTCCGCCTTCGGCCGGGCTACACCCGACCTGGCCGCCCAGTGTTCCCGGGCCTGGTTACGCAGACGTTACGCGAAGCGGTGCCGCCCGTCCCCTCGTGTCCACGCGGAGCGAACCGGTGGGTCGGGCCCGCCGCGGGGCGGCGCTCGTCCGCAGCGTGACGGCCCTCGCCCGCGCAGCGTGGCGGCAATCGCCCGCGCAGCGTGGCGGCCGTCTCGTCCGAGGCTGGGGAACGCCCCCGCCGGGCTGGGGCAAGATGAGGGCATGCCCACCCTGCGTCTCGCCCTGTCCCAGGTCAACCCGAGCGTCGGCGACCTCGCCGGCAACGCCGACCTGGTCCGCAGCTGGACCCGCCAGGCCGCCGACGCCGGCGCCCAGCTGGTGCTCTTCCCGGAGATGATGCTGACCGGCTACCCGGTCGAGGACCTGGTCTTCCGGCGGTCCTTCGTCGCCGCGTCCCGGGCGGGGGTGGAGCGGCTCGCCGCCGACCTCGCCGCGGACGGCCTCGGCGACCTGCCGGTCGTCGTCGGCTACCTGGACTCCGACGGGCCCCCACAGGTCAGCGGCGATGCCGAGCCGGGCCGGGGCGCCCGCAACGCCGCCGCGCTGCTGCACCGGGGCGTGGTGGCCGCCCGTTACTTCAAGCACCACCTGCCCAACTACGGCGTCTTCGACGAGGACCGCTACTTCGTCCCCGGCGACACGCTGACCGTGGTGCGGATCGGCGGGGTGGACGTCGCGCTGACCATCTGCGAGGACCTGTGGCAGGCCGGCGGGCCGTTCGCCGCCGCCGGGCAGGCCGGGGTCGGCCTGGTGGTCAACATCAACGGCTCACCGTACGAGCTGAACAAGGACGACATCCGCCTACCACTGGTCCGCCGCCGAGCCGCCGAGGCGAACGCCGCCATCGCGTACGTCAACATGATCGGCGGCCAGGACGAGCTGGTCTTCGAGGGCGACTCGATGATCGTGTCCGCCAACGGTGAACTGCTCGCCCGCGCCCCGCAGTTCGTCGAGCACCTGCTCGTCCACGATGTCGAGCTGCCGGCCGCCGTCGAGCGGCCGGCCGCGGCGATCGTCGCGGACGGTATGCGGGTGGCGCACCGCACGCTGGACGTCATTCCGCCCGCGCCGACGGGGCCGGCGGCCACCGGAGGGCTGATCGAGCCGGTGGCCGACGAGGCCGAGGTGTGGCAGGCGCTGGTGCTCGGCCTGCGCGACTACGTCAACAAGAACCGCTTCCCGTCGGTGGTGCTCGGCCTCTCCGGCGGCATCGACTCGGCGGTGGTGGCCGCGCTGGCCGTCGACGCCCTCGGGCCGGACCGGGTGGTCGGGGTGTCACTGCCCAGCCAGCACTCCTCGGAGCACTCCCGAGAGGACGCCGCCGACCTGGCCAAGCGCACCGGACTGGACTACCGGATCGAGCCGATCCAGCCGATGGTGGACGCCTTCCTGGCGAACCTCTCGCTGTCCGGGCTGGCCGTGGAGAACCTTCAGGCCCGGGTACGCGGCGTGATCCTGATGGCGCTGTCGAACCAGGAGGGCCCCCTGGTGCTGACGACCGGCAACAAGAGTGAGCTGGCGGTCGGCTACTCCACCCTGTACGGCGACTCGGTGGGCGGCTTCAACCCGGTCAAGGACGTCTGGAAGACGCTGATCTGGCGGCTGGCCAAGTGGCGCAACGCGGACGCCGTGCGACGGGGCGAGACCGCGCCGATCCCGGAGAACTCGATCGGCAAGCCACCCAGCGCCGAGCTGAGCCCAGGCCAGTTGGACAGCGACACCCTGCCCGATTACGACGTACTGGACCCGATCCTGATCGGCTACGTCGACGGTGACCTCGGTCGGGACGGGCTGGTCGAGTCGGGCCACGACCCGGCGGTGGTGGACAAGGTGCTCCGGCTGGTGGATACCGCCGAGTACAAGCGACGGCAGTCGGCCCCGGGCACGAAGATCTCGATGAAGGCGTTCGGTCGGGACCGCCGACTCCCGATCACCAACCGGTGGCGCGAACACGGCTGAGCCATCCGGGAGGGCGTGAAACCGCTGGGCCGATCCGGCGCGGTGCTGGGCCGGCGCGCGGCGCTGCGACCGCTTGGCGCCGCGCCGGGTCGCTGGCCCGGTCCGGCGTCTCGCCACGGCGGAGTGAGATCTTCCACTGCGCTCTGCCGTCACCCTGCCCCCCGGTGCGACGATCGCGACGGAACCCGGGGACCGCGCAGGCGGCCTCGAGGAAGGGAGACAGTGATGGTGGAGACCACTCCGAACGAGGTGACCGCGCTGTACGGCGGCCCGGCCACCCGACGGGTCCGTACCCGCGACCTGATCGCCGCCAAGGAGCGCGGCGAACGGTGGCCGATGCTGACCTCGTACGACCAGTACACCGCGACGATCTTCGACCAGGCTGGTGTGCCGGTGCTGCTGGTCGGCGATTCGGCCGCGAACAACGTGTTCGGTTACGAGACCACCCTGCCGGTGACCGTGGACGAGCTGCTGCCGCTGGTACGGGCCGTGGTCCGGGCGACCCGGCAGACGCTGATCGTCGGCGACCTGCCGTTCGGCTCGTACGAGGAGGGCCCGACCCAGGCGCTGCGGACCGCCGTACGGTTCATGAAGGAGGGCGGCTGCCACGCCGTGAAGCTGGAGGGTGGCCGCCGCTGCGCCGAGCAGATCGCCGCGATCGTCGGCGCTGGCATCCCGGTGATGGCACACATCGGCTTCACCCCGCAGAGCGAGCACACCCTGGGCGGCTACCGGGTGCAGGGCCGGGGTGACGCGGCCGACGAGGTGCTGGCCGACGCCCGGGCGGTGACCGAGGCCGGCGCGTTCGCGGTGGTGTTGGAGATGGTGCCGGGCGAGGTGGCCAAGCGGATCACCCACGAGCTGCCGATCCCGACGGTGGGCATCGGGGCCGGCCCCGACACCGACGCTCAGGTGCTGGTCTGGCAGGACATGGCCGGCCTCCGTACCGGAAAGGCCCCTCGCTTCGTCAAGCGGTACGCGGACCTGGCCGGCATCCTCACCGACGCCACCCGAACGTTCGCCGACGAGGTTCGCGGCGGCGAGTTCCCGGCGGCTGAGCACACCTTCTAAAAGGTCCACGAGCAGGCACGCCAAGCCGGTCCGCACGCGAGCGGTACACGTTCAAGACGGCCGGCCGGAGTCTTGGCGATCGTGGCGATCGTTGTGGTCACGTTCGCCGGTGGTACTGGTTGCGGCGGGCGAGTTGGTCGGGATCGAGCCAGGCTGGTGGAACGAACTCGGGGTGACCGTCGCCGCCCAGCCGGACGGCCCAGTCGCCGCGGTGGATGTGGCGGTGGTGGTGTGCGCAGAGCAGCACCGCGTTGTCGAGGCTGGTGGTGCCGCCGTCTGCCCAGTGTCGGATGTGGTGGGCGTCGCACCAGCGGGGTGGGCGGTCGCAGCCCGGGAAGGCGCAGCCGCGGTCGCGGAGGACCAGGGCGCGTCGTAGCGGCCCGGTGACGAGTCGGCGTTGTCGGCCCACGTCGAGTGGTTGGCTGGCGCCGCTGAGGACGGCGGGCAGGATCGCGGCGTCGCAGGCGAGGCGGCGGACCGTCTCCGGGGTGAGCCCGAGGCCGGTGTCCAGGGTGCCGGCGTCGAGCTGTCGGGTCAGCGCGTCGAAGCCGGTGGTGACGACGATCTGGGCGGGTTCGCCGCCGTGCTCGGGTAGCTGGCCGCTGCGCAGGGCGAGCCGGCAGAGGTCGGCGAGGGCGTCGTGGCGACGGTGCCCGGGGCTGCGCGGGTCGTCGTGGCCCGATGGCGCGGTCAGCGGGTCGATCGCGGCGCGCAGGAGACCGGCGGCTTCGGCGTCGAGGCTGCCGGACAGGCGCAGGCGACCATCGGACAGCTCGGACAGGGTGAGGTGGCGGTCTCGGGCGGACCGGCGTGCCTCGGCGTCCAGCGCCGCCCGGGCGGCGGCGTCGGCAGCCTCCGGGGCGACATGGTCGAGGATCCGCGTGCCCAACTTGCGCAGCAGGGTGGGATCGAACTGCCCGGCCCAGTCGACCAGCACGCCGACGGCCGTGTCGGCAGCCTCGGCGCCGACGGCGGTGTGCACCATGCTGACCGTGTCACCGATGACCCGGGCCTGCTCCACAGTGATCGCACCGCCGGCCAGCGCGTCTCGGACGCCGGAGGCGCCAGCATCCAGCGAGCCGGCGAGGTCGACCAACCGGCGAGCGGCGGGCATGGTCAGCCGCAGCCGATCGCGGAGCCACACCGCCGTCGACGACGCACCCTGCGCCACGGCCGTGCCTCGACCATCCAACTCACGCACCAGCGCCAGCTTCACCGCCGCCAGACGCTGCTCGAGCCGATGCGCGGTCTCGAGCGCCCCGACGAGGTCAGGCTCCGGAACGGCCCAGGTGGCCACGGCGCCGCAGGACGCCACCGCATCCTCAGCCTGCGCCAACTCCTCGACCACGACCCGACACTAGAACAAACGTACGACAATTCCAGTGGCCATGATCGATCGGTGGACGCCGAGCGCGCGCAACCAGCCGGCCGGCGCGGCCGCTCACACGTCGGTGACGCGGACGCCGGCGTGCGCCTTGTAACGCTTGTTGATCGCGATCAGGTTGGCGGTGAACGCCTCGATCTGGTGGGCGTTGCGCAGCCGCCCAGCGTAGATACCGCGCATCCCCGGGATCCGGGCGGCGAGGGCACCCACCACATCGACCAGTTCGCGGTCCTCGGTGCAGATCAGCACGTCCAGGTCGATCCGGTCGATCTCGGGGTCGGCCAACAGCGGCGCGCTGACATGATTGAACGCGGCGCAGACGCGGGAGTCGGGCAGCAGCGCCGCAGCCTGCTGGACGGCGCTACCCTCGGCGACGGTCAGCGCATACGGGCCCTGCTTGTCGAAACCGAGCGGATTGACACAGTCGACGACGATCGTGCCGGCGAGCGGCTCCGCCAGGGCGGCGACGGTGGCGGCGTGCCCGTCCCACGGCACCGCGATGATCACCACGTCGCTGCGCCGCGCCACCTCGTCATTGGCCGCCCCGGTGATGCTGACGTCGGCGGGCATCCGGGGCAGGGCGGCGATCTCGGCGGCGGACTCCGCGGCCCGCTCCGCGGAGCGGGAGCCGATCAGCACGGTCTGCCCAGCCCGGGCGAGCCGGTAGGCGAGGCCCCGCCCCTGGTCTCCGGTGCCACCGATGATGCCGACCGTCAGCCCGGACACGTCGGGCAGCGTGCTCGCGTCGTATGCCATGGGCTCATCCTCGCAAACCGCCCGGTGTGGCAGCAGCGCGCGCCGCTGTGACAATCCCCGCTACCGGCCACCCCTGACGAGCCGGACCAAGCCAAGCCACGCCACGCCAGCCCGCACCGCTGGCGCTGGACGCCGGCCGCCGACGTCAGGCCAGTTCGAACAGGACCGTGCGGGACGCCGGATCGGCGGTGACCAGGCGGACACGGACCCGTTCGCCGAGTGGTAGTTGACCGAGGCAGCGGGCGCGTACCGGCGGGGAGTCCAACGCGACCGTCCCGCCCGGCGGGCGGGGGCGGGATTTGCCGTTGGGCGGGGCGTCCACATCCAGCACGGCCGCGTCGAAGGTCTCCCCCACGCGGTCCGCCAGCAGCACCGCTTCGGCCAGCTCGACCGCGCCTCGGCTGGCCGCCGAGGCGGTCCGGTCGGTGCTGGCCATCACCTCGGGCAGTCGGGGAAGTGCCGAGCGCGCCCAGTCGGGCACCGGCCGGTCCGCGTGCAGGGCCAGGCAGACCTCGGTGGCGTACCGGTCGGCCAGCCGCCGCAACGGCGCCGTGACGTGGGCGTACGCGGCGGCCACCCCACCGTGCTCCGGCTGCTCGGGCAAGGTCCCGTCGAAAGCGGTGTACGCCGCACCGCGCATCAGCTCGGCCGCCTGGTCGATGAACGCGGCGGCGCGTGGCTGGGCGACGTCCAGTCTGGAGATCACCTCGCCCGGGCCCACGTCATCTGGCCAGTCCACGCCCAGCGGCGCGGCGGCGGCCCGCAGCCGCTGCACCGCCTCCGGCTTGGGGCGCGGCATCGTACGCAGCAGACCGACCCGACCGGCCAGCATGATGTCCGCCGCGGCCATGCCGGTCAGCAGGGAGATCTGCGCGTTGTACTCCTCCATCGGGACCGGCCCGCGCAGCACCAGCCGCCAGCCGTCGCCGTCGGGCTCCACGTCCTGCTCGGGCAGCGGCAGGTTGATCGCACCGCGACGCAGCCCTCGGGCGGTCAGCCGGTCGCCGATCTCGGGCAGCAGCGCGATCGGTTCGGGCAGTCGACCGGCACCGGCCGCCGCCTGCACCCCGGTGTAGTCGAGTTTGGCGCGGCTGCGGACCAGGGCGCGTTCCAACTCGACCGCGACCGTGCCGCCGTCGGCGTCCAGGTCGATCGTCCAGACCACCGCAGCCCGGTCGTCGTCGGGCAGCAGACTGGCCGCGCCCTCGCTGAGCGTCACCGGGTGCAGCGGCACGTTGCCGTCGGGCAGGTAGATGGTCTGCCCCCGCCGCCAGGTCTCCGCCTCCAGCGCACCGCCGGGGCTCACGTGCGTGGCGACGTCCGCGATCGCGTACCGCACCCGGTAGCCGCCACCCGGGCGGCGGGCGAGATGCATCGCCTGGTCCAGGTCTCGGGAGCTGGCCGGGTCGATCGTGACGAACGGTACGTCGGTGCGGTCGACGGGCGACCGCGATGGTGCGGCGGCGGACTCGTCGGCCTCCCGTTGGGCGGCCGCCGGGAAGTCCTCGGGCAGGCCGAGCTCGCGGCGCAGCGTGCCGAAATCGATGCGGGGCGCGAGTACGCGTCGGATGACCACGGGTCAATCCTGACAGTGCCGCCGTTGATCCGCTTCCGGTGACCGGCCGAAGATCTCACGGACGTCGGTCAGCCGGTCGCCTTCCGCCCGGTGCTCCGGGTCGCGGTGGCTCGCGCGGCGGCCGGGCGGGCAGGCGCCTTGCGGGCGGTCACCTTGCGGGCGGGGGCCTTGGCCGCGACGGTCTTCTTCGCGGGGGCCTTCCTCGCCGCCGCCTTGCGGGCGGTGCTCGACGAGGTGCTGGTCGCCCTCGTGGCCGGTGCCTTCTTCGCCACGGCCTTCTTCGCCGGGGCCTTGCGGGCGCCGCCGCTCGGGCGGGTGGACGCGGCCTTCTTCGCGGTCGTCTTCTTCGCAGCGGACGCCTTGGTCGCGACCTTGCGTGCCGGAGCCTTCGTCGCGGCCTTGCGTGCCGATGCCTTCGCCGCGACCTTGCGCGCGGGCGCCTTCGCCGCGGCGGTGGTCTTCTTCGCTGCCGAGGTGCCGGTCTTCTTCGCCGCGCTCACGGTCTTCTTCGCCGCTCCGGTCGTCCTCGACGCGGCCGTGGTGGTCTTCCTCGCGGTGGACGTCGTGGTCTTCTTCGCGGCGGACGCCGGGCTCCGCTTCGCGGCGGTGGCCGTCTTGCGAGTGGCGGTGGTCTTCTTCGCCGGCGCCTTCTTGGCCGCCGTGGTGGTCCTGGTGGTGGTGGCCTTCTTCGCCGGCGCCTTCTTGGCCGCCGTGGTGGTCTTCTTCGCCGGGGCACGCCCCGCCCCGCCGGCCGCCTTCCTGGCCGGCGCCTTCGCTGCTGCCGCACCGGTGGTGGACTTACGGACGGGGGTGGTCCGGCTCGCCGCCGTGTTCCGCTCCGCCGCGGCGGTCTTCTTCGCGGTGGTGCGTCGGGCGGCCGGGCGGGTGGTGGCCTGCTGTGTAACGGCCATCGTGGTTCCCTCCTTGGGGACGTGCTCTCGCGTGCCTCCTCGCGGAGCACGGCATACCTCGGCACGGGCCGTCCCGCGCCGTTTACTTGTCTTCCCCGGCCCAACGGGCGTCCTCGGCGTCCCACGCCTCGTTACGCTCCCGCACTCGCTGCAGGGCGTTCTCCGCGTCGGCCGCCGAGTCGTACGGGCCGAGAACATGCCTCGCCGCGCACACGTTGTCGTCGGTCTCGACCCGGTGGTGCCGGGTGCACCAGTAGAAGTGCCCACCAATTCCGCTGTCGCTCATGGGAATCACTGTGCACCGCGAGCCGGCCAGCCGCCACCGGATCACGCAAGTCACCGACCCTCTCCACAGTAGATATGCATTCGACATCTCGGGCCGAAATGCCAAAAGAGGTGCACTGAACGGCCAGTTCCGATGTACGCCTGAGCTGGGGCAGGATCCTTCCTCGTGATCAACACGGTGACCGGCGCGGGGGCGTGCCCCGGGTGTGGGGCAACGACGGCGTCGGTCAGCGACGCGGTGCCCTGGTGCCCCGGGTGCGAGTGGAATCTGGACGCGTACGACCCGGAGCGACGCCAACGCGAGTTCGGCTGGACGTGGGTCGACCGGTGGACCCACCGGTTGGCGTTCCGGGAGACCGGGCGGCAGTTCGCGAGGCTGACCGGACGGCCGCTCGGCGCTAGCGGGGCGGGTGCCGCCGCGACGCTGGTCACGGTGGCGTCACTGGTGCTGTTGTCCGGAGTGCTCGCGCTCGCGGTCACCGGTGGTTGGCTGGTCGTGGCGTTCCCGTTTCCCAACCTGGCGATCCTGCCGGGCGTGGCGATGGTCGGCCTGGCGATCGCGCTGCGGCCCCGGTTCGGCCGGCTCGACCCGGAGCTGGAGGTGGTCCCCAGGGACCGGGCACCGGAGCTGTTCGCGCTGATCGACGAGGTGGCTTCGGCGATCGGGGCACCGGTTCCGGACGTGGTCGGAGTCGACGGCGCCATCAACGCCTACGCGACCACGGTCGGGCTGCGGCGCCGGAAGGTGCTCTGTCTGGGACTGCCGTTCTGGGGCTCGCTCGATGCCGGCGAGCGGGTGGCGCTGCTCGGGCACGAACTCGGCCACTTCGTCAACGATGACCCGCGGCGGCGCCTGCTCACCCAGCCCGCGTTCACCATGCTCGGTTCGGCCGCCGACCTGTTCCGGCCGGTGGGGAGCACCGTCGGCGGCGGGCTGGTGGAGATGATCGGCGATGCGCTGGGCCGGGCGTTCCAGGGGGTGCTGTCCCGGGTGCTGTTCATGGCCCACCTGCTGCTGGTGAGCGTGGCGCTGCGGGATGCCCAGCGCGCCGAGTACCTCGCCGACGAGTTGTCCGCCCGGGCGGCCGGCAGCACTGCCGCGACCGACCTGCTCGACGTCACGCTCGCCACCGAGTCGATCGCGCTGGCCGTACGCCGGGAAACCCGGGCTGGACACGGACCCGACCGGTGGCGCTCGGCGCTCGCCCAGGCCCGCGCGGCCGGCGCCGAACGGCTGCCACTTCTGCGTCAACTGTCGGTACGCGACGAGTCGTCGCTGTTCGCCAGCCACCCGCCGATCGGGCTGCGTCGCCGGATGCTCACCGTCGCCCGTGGCAGGACCCGAAGGTCGTGCTCACCCCGGCACGGTTCGAACGGATCGACCAGGAGCTGACCGCGGAGTACGAGCGCTTTCGTCGTACCGTCAGCTGGTCTGCCTGACCGCGGACCCGGCCTATGATCGCCGGATGGCGATACCGGAGTACATCCTCGGGATGCGCAAGCACGTCGGCCACGATCTGCTCTGGCTGCCCAGCGTCAGCGCGGTGATTCGCAACGACGCCGGTGAGCTGCTGCTCGGTCAGCGTGCCGACGACGGGCGCTGGTCGGTGGTCAGCGGGTTCGTCGAGCCGGGCGAGCAGCCAGCCGCCGCACTGGTCCGCGAGGTGCAGGAGGAGACCGGCCTGGAGGTGACGCCGGTGCGACTGTCCAGCGCCGTCTCGCACCCGCACACCTACCCCAACGGGGACCGCTGCGAGTACCTCAACCTGGGCTTCCTCTGCCGGGTGGTGTCCGGCACCGCCCGGGTCAACGACGACGAGTCGCTGGACGTGCGGTGGTTCCCGCTGGACCGGCTGCCCGAGTTGGACGCGCACGCCCTGCTGGTCATCGCCTACGCGCTGCGCGACAACCCGTCGGCCGGGTACCTGCCGCCGGGCACGACCTGGGAGGACGTGCCCGGCTGAGCCGGGTCAGGCCGGCGACGTGGTCGGGGTCGGCGCGATCGCGACCGGTTCAGCGGGCGCCGACCGGGCGGCCCGGATGGTGTACGCGAGCGCGTAGGGCGTGCACGCCAGGTAGAGCATGGGCTCCACCAGGATCTGGTCGGTGATCAGGAAGATCTCCCACGGTGTGGGTCGGGGCAGGCCGAAGTTCCAGTCGGTCCAGCAGTTGAAGAGCCACAGCGGCGCGGAGATCCGGTCGACGGTGTCGGCCGGCATCTCGCCGACGCCGACGGCGGCCCCGGTGCCGGCCGGGATGGTGTCCACCACGAAGAGAATCACCGCGAGGTCGGCAGCGACCAGTGCGCCGAGAACGCCCAACCACCAGGCGGCCCGGACCCGGCCGCGGGCGGCGAGGCTCGCCGCGACCCAGAGGGCCAGCGTCAGGCCACCGAGCCAGAGCAACACACCGGGTACGGTGCGAGCCAGCATCTCGGTGTTGAGGGCGTACCCGAGCGGGATCATGGCCACCCCGACCGGGAGCACCACGCCGAGCGCGATACGCAGCGGACCACCGAGCGCGGTGTGCCGGGCCCAGCGAGTTGCGTGCACCGCCAACAGCACCGCCAGCCCGGCGGTCAACGTCGTCCAGATCGGCATCTGCGCCTGCGTGGACCAGCTCACCCGCAGGAGAAGCGTGTTGTAGATCAGGTTCATCACCACCGCGCCGACGATCACGATCGCGACGCAGGCGAGCGGGGCCAGCAGCAACGCGGCCGCCGTACGCCGGGCTCGCCGATGCATCATGGCGCGGTCGACGAGCGGGGCGCCGGCGCGGCTGACGGCGAGGCTCACGGCGAACCCCACCATCTTTCGCCGGCGCCCACCCTCGGCGAGGACGTGCAGCTCGGCGATCCACTCGCGGAGCAGGTCGTCGCGGACGTCGATGGGCCAACGTCGCGCGGCGACCGCCAGCAGCGCCTCGGCAGCTCGACGGGTCACCATGCCGGAGCGCCGCTCGGCGTGGTGCCGCCCCAGGAGGGACGACCGTCAGGGATCGCGGCCCGCAGGTCGGCGAGGGCCGTACGGGCCTCCGCCACCCCTTCGGCGGTGAGCCGGTAGTACCGGCGGGCGGGCCGGCCGGCCTCGACGGGATCGATCGCCTCCCAGTCGGCAGTCAGCCAGCCGGCCGCCCGCAGTCGGTGCAGCACCGGGTAGAGGGTGCCGCTGGGCAGACCGGTCATCCGCATCAGGTCCAGCCCGTAGCGCTCGGCGTCGGGCTCGGCGAGCAGCGCCGCCAGCACCTTCGCGACCGGAATGGTGATCCGCATCCCGCTACTGTATCGGAACTCTACATAGGGGTGGGGACCCGCTCGACCGGGATCCACAGCTCGGCCTCGGCCTGACTACCGTCGGCGGACACCCGGACGCGGGAGATCTCCGGACCGGGCCGGCTGCGGTACGGGTTGGACGGGAACCACTGGGTGAACACGTCCCGCCACAGGTACTGCACGGCCTGCGGAAACGCGCCGGAGGTCTCGAAGACCGCCCAGGAACCGGCCGACACGGGGAGCGCGTCCAGATCGGTCGGCGGCTCCGCGCCAGTGACCACGCCGTGCCAGTAGTCCAGCTCGGTGCCCTCCGCGCGACCGCCGTCGAGGTTGTCGCTGACGTTGACGATGCCCTTCGGCTCCTGATCGTTGAGCGCCTCGATGCGCTCGACCGTCTCCCGGTCGATGCCCTTGATGAACGCGACGATCGCCGGGTTCATCCCCTCGTGCACCAGCGGCACCCGAGCCTTGCGGCCCACCAATTGAAACTCGTCCTTCTCCACGATCCGATATCGCATGCTGCCACTCCCTTCCACGGTGAGTCGGAAGGACATCCGGGGCTGGGCGTTCAGCGCTGCCTTCGTACGCCGAGCCTCTCCGGGGCCCACGCCGTGCACGGCGTGGAACGCCCGGGCGAACGCCTCGGCGGAGCCGTAGCCGTAGTGCACCGCGACGTCGAGCAACGTCCGCTCCCCCGCCAGCACGTCCGCGCCGGCGACGGTGAGCCGCCGCCGACGGATGTACTCCGACAGCGGGATGCCGGCCAACGCGGAGAACAGCCGCCGGAAGTGGTACTCCGACGTCACCGCGATCCGCGCCAGCTCGGCCACGTCGATCCGTTGGTCGAGGTGGCGTTCGATGTGCGCCATGGCCTCGTTGAGCCGCTCCAGCACCCGGGTCTCCCTTCCCTTACGAGCAGCAACGCTAGGCGGGGAGGACGGGGCGTGACCCGACATGCTGTGCCCGTTCCGGTCGGTTGGGCGGGGTTGTCAGCCCACCGCGGGCAGGTCCAGCAGGACGCCGAGCTGACGGATGGCCTCTGGCCTGACCTGATACCACACCCACGTGCCCCGACGCTCGGAGTCGACCAGGCCGGCCTCGCGAAGCACCTTGAGGTGGTGGGAGATCGTCGGCCCGGACAGGTCGAACGCCGGGGTCAGGTCGCACACGCAGATCTCGGGAACCGACGCGATCATCGACAGCAAGCGCAGCCGGACCGGGTCGCCGAGGGCCTTGAACATCGGCGCGACCACGGCCGCCTGGTCGGCGTCGAGCGGACGTGCCGCCAGCGGCGAGCAGCAGGCGAGAGCCTGCTGGTCCGCCATCGGGAGGGCTTGTCTAGCCATTCGCCTATCTTGACAGTCTTCGAAACAGGGTGCAACAGTGGGACTGCTTCGAAAACCATCTAGACAAGGCATCCGCCGCGCCCACCAGGAGGCCCTCCCGTGTCCCGAGTCCAGCTCGCCCTGCGCGTCTCCGACCTGGAAGGCTCCGTCGCCTTCTACCGCAGGCTGTTCGGCGTCGAACCGGCCAAGCGCCGCCCCGGCTACGCCAACTTCGCCGTCGAGAACCCGCCGTTGAAGCTCGTCCTGCTCGAAGGCGAGCCCGCCCAACCCACCGCGCTGGACCATCTCGGCGTCGAGGTGGCCACCACCGACGAGGTCCACGACACCACCCGGCGACTCACCGACGCCGGCCTGATCGCGTTGGAGGAGAACGACACCGAGTGCTGCTACGCCCTCCAGGACAAGGTCTGGGTGCATGGCCCCGGCAACGAGCCGTGGGAGGTCTACACCGTCAAGGCCGACTCCGGGCAGCTGGAGAAGGCGACCGCCTGCTGCGCTCCGGCCGCCGAGAAGGCGCCCGCCACCAGCGGCGCCGCGTCGAGCTGCTGCTGATCAGGGGTACGCGCTAGCCCCTGGAGAGGGGCAGTCGGACGGCCGGCGGGAGCGGCGTCGGGACGGGGTTCGCCTGGAACGACTGGAGCACCAGGGCGGCGAACCGACGCGACGCCGCTACCCGCACCTCGGGCGACTCGGCGCGGATGCCCTCGTTCGCCATCAACACGAGGCTGATGTCCTCGAGGACGAAATCCTTCCGCAGAGGGCCCGCCTCCTTCGCTCGGCGCACCAGTTCGAGCAGCAGACGCAGGGTGCGGTCGCGGTCCGCGGCGAAGTCCACCGCCTGGGGAAGCGGCGAGGTGAACGCGCGGGCGAAGCCCCGGTCGAGGGCGTGCATCTCCATGAGCCTCTCGATCACCAGACGGAACCCGCTCCACGGGTCGCCCGCCGCCAGCCCCTCCTCGACGACCGCAGAGCAGGAGGCCATCTGCTCGGCGAAGGCCTCGGTCAGCAGCGCCTCCTTGGTCTGGAAGTGCCGGTAGACGGTCGCGACGCCGACCTCGGCGCGCCGGGCGATCTCCCGGATCGGCACGTCGAGGCCCTCGGCCGCGAAGGCCGCCCGCGCGACCGCGAGGATGCGCTCACGGTTGTCGCGAGCGTCCGAGCGGAGCTTCGTTATCACTTGGGCCTTCACCTCTATCACTTTAGCCAAACGGACGGGGTGCTCCGTTACGGTCGGCCCATGAGAGCAGTTCAATTCAGCGAGTACGGACCGCCAGCAGTGATGCAGGTCGCCGAGGTGGAGGCGCCACACGCCGGGCCGGGCGAGATCAGAATTTCCGTACGGGCCTCCGGCATCTCGCCCGGAGAGATCCGCGTCCGCTCCGGGGAGCTGCGCGACGTCGTACCCCTGGCGTTCCCCTACCGGACCGGCTTCGACGCCGCCGGCGTGGTCGACGAGATCGGGGACGGCGTCACCGGCGTGCGCGTCGGCGACGAGGTGTTCGGCATGGCCAGCTCGGCCACGCGCGGCGCCAACGCCGACTTCACGGTCCTGACCGCCTGGGCGACCAAACCGGCCGCGTGGAGCTGGGAGGAGGCCGGTGGCGCCGCCGGAGCCGTCGAGACCGGCACCCGGGTCCTCGACCGGCTCGCGGTCGGCGCCGGGCACACCGTGCTCATCCAGGGCGCAGCCGGCGGGGTGGGCACCGTCGCCGTCCAGCTCGCGGTCGCCCGTGGCGCAACCGTCATCGGTACGGCCAGCGAGCACAACCACGACTTCCTGCGCTCCCTCGGCGCGGAGCCGACAACGTACGGTGCCGGGCTCGTCGAACGGGTCCGCGCGCTGGCACCGGGCGGCGTGGACGCGGTGTTCGACTGCGCCGGAGGTGCCCTGCCAGACCTCATCGCCATCGCTGGCGACCCGGCGCGGGTGGTGACGATCGCCGACTTCGCGGCGGCGGCCCACGGTGTACACATGTCGCACGGAGCACCGGCCGACGACACGGCCGCAGCCGTCGGATCGTCGGCCGACCCGCTGGCGGTGCACGGCCTCACCATCGCGGTCGCGCTCGCCAGCGAGGGCCGGCTACGGGTGCCGGTGGCGGCGGCGTTCCCGCTGAACGAGGTGGCAGCCGCGCACGAACTGAGCGAGAGCCGCCACGCACGCGGAAAAATCGTGCTCGTGCACTGATCGGTGCAGGTCGGCCGTCATGCTCGCGCTCGATCAAGGATGTAGTGGCATCGGTCGCGGCGAGAAGCCACTACATCCTGGATCGAGCACAATCACCGCCACTGCGCGCTGGTGGGCGACGGACGAGTCGACCTGTACGCCGGATTCTGTGCGCGGCGCGTACCCCGAAAGGTTCGCGTCGGCGGCGGCCATCCATCTCGGCCTGCCGTTGCCGACAGGCTCTAGCGGCCTACCCGCAGACATCGGGCGGGCAGCCCTCAAGCGTCTGCGCCGGGTCGTCAGCTTGCGGTGACGGCCCTTACTTGGCCTTGCTCCGGGTGGGGTTTACCGAGCCACCCCGGTCACCCGGGGTGCTGGTGGGCTCTTACCCCACCGTTTCACCCTTACCGTCCCCATTGGGGTCGGCGGTCTGTTTTCTGTGGCACTGTCCCGCGGGTCGCCCCGGGTTGCCGTTAACAACCACCCTGCCCTGTGGAGTCCGGACGTTCCTCGGCGGCGGGCCGAAGCCCGCCGACGCGACCGCCCGGTCGACTCGTCCGTCGCGCATCCATCCTAACGACGGGCCGTACGCCGGTATTGCCGCCCCGCCCTGGCAAGATCGCGCAGGTCACGGTCGGTCGAGGTGGTCACCGGGTACGACTCCGGCGTCTTTGCCGAGCGGAGCGGGCGCTAGCCTCGTGGGGCTATGGATCTCTCCCACGCCGCGCTGCTGCTCGCCGCCGGTCTCGCCGCGGGCACGGTCAACGCGGTGGCCGGTGGTGGTTCGCTGATCACCTTTCCGGCGATGATCGCGGTCGGGCTGCCCCCGGTGCCGGCAAACGTCAGCAACTCCATCGCCGTGTTCCCCGGGTACGTGGCCAGCGTGGCGGGCAGTCGAGCGGATCTGCCGCGCCCTCGGGCGTTGGCCACTCTGGTGCCGACCACGATCGTCGGCACGATTGTCGGGGCGCTGTTGTTGCTGCTGACCCCGGCTCGCGCGTTCGAGCTTCTCGTACCGTTTCTGGTCCTCGGCGCGACCGCGGTGCTGGCCTTCCAGGATCCGCTGCGCCGGCTGGTCGGCCACCCCCGCGATCTGTCGCCACGCCAGCGGACCATCGCGGTGCAGACGATGGTCGCGCTGGGTGGGGTGTACGGCGGGTACTTCGGCGCGGCGCTCGGGGTGATGCTGGTGGCCGGGCTGGCCCTGGTGCTGGACGTGACGCTGGCCCGGGTGAGCGCGATCAAGAACCTGCTCTCCGCGGTGGTGGGCTTGACCACGCTGGTGGTGTTCGCCCTGTTCGGGCCGGTGGACTGGGCCGCGGTCGCGGTGGTCGCCCCGGCCACGCTGATCGGGGGGTACGTGGGCGCCCGGCTGGTCCGCCGGCTGCCGCCGGTGCTGCTCAAGACGCTGATCGTGGTGTTCGGCACGGCGATCGGCCTCTACCTGCTGTGGCGCGCGCTGAGCTGACCCCGCCGCGCCACCGCACGACGGCACGACCGCACGACCTCGCGACCTCGCGACCTCAAGATCCGCGCAACTTCAGGGATAGTGCTGCCTCACAACGCCGGGAGGCAGCAGTATCACCGAAACTGCGCGGACCTTGACCCCCTCGCGACCGACGACGGTCAGTAGACCTCGCCTACCGGTTCTTCCGGCGCGTGTTCGGCCTCGACGGCGGCGCGGTTCCAGCGGGACCACAGCACCCGCTCGCCGTAGCCGGCGGCCATCAGGTGCGCGAAGGCCAGGTAGACCACCACCCCGACGGCGAGGACGCCGAAGCCGACCCAGAACGGCAGGGCCAGGGAGTGCTCGGCGAGCTTGCCAGCGATGATCGGCGCGGGAGCGGCGGCGCCCCAGCGGACCAGGTTGAACGCACCGGTGGCGACCCGGCGGTCGCTGGAGCCGAGGCCGAGCGCCAGGTCGGTGAGGTTGGCGTTGGCCAGGCCCATGCAGAGCCCCGAGAGCACCAGCACCACCAGCGCCTCGGCGGTGCTCGTGGAGGTGGCGAAGAGGACCATGCAGACCAGCAGGCCGGTGATGGCCACGCCGACGGTCTGCACCGCGCCGATCCGGTGGGCCAGCCGGTGGCCGATCACCATGATGCCGGCGGCCAGGCCGAGGCCCCAGCCGGTGAACGCGAGACCCAACGGGATGACGTCCAGGCCCAGGAAGAGCGGCGTGTATCCGAGCACCACGAAGAAGACGAAGTTGTACGCGGCGGTCACCACGCAGAGCGCGATGAAGGCCGGCCGACGGTAGGTGGCGAAGATCTGGCCGACGCGTACCGGGGGTTGCCGGTTGGTCGGTTCGCGCAGCTTGCGGGCGGCCACGCCGAGCGCCAGCACCATGAACACGCCGCACACGAAGAACGGCAGCCGCCAACTGACCTCACCGAGCAGGCCGCCGATCAGCGGGCCGACGGCGAAGCCGAGACCCAGGGCGGTCTCGAAGAGGCCGACCACCCACTCCCGGTCGACGGCCAGGTTGACCAGCACCACCATGGCGGTGGCGAAGAACATCGCGTTGCCCAGGCCCCAGACACCGCGCAGCACGGACAGTTGGACGATGTTGTCGCTGAACGAGGCGAGGATCGCGGCCAGGCCGACCACGGAGACGCCCGCGATCAGCACCGGCTTGAAGCCGAACCGGCCGCTGGCGAGCGTCGCCGGGATCATGCCGAGGGCCATGACCGCGATGTACGCGGTGAACAGCAACTCGACCTGCCACGCGGTCACCCCGATGGCGTCACCGATGGCCGGCAGGATCGGGTCGACGACGGCGATGCCGGCGATGGCGAGAAAGGCCACCAGCGTGGTGGCGTAGATGGCACTGCGGTTGGGTTCGGAACGCCGATCCACTCCAACTCCTCAATTAGCTGTATGATACAGATACTTATCCTGTATCATACAACTATGAGCGACGACGACGAGATCACCTTCGGCCGGATCGAGACGGAGGTGGCCCTGCTGATGCGCTTCGGTGAGGCCACCCGGCGGGCCACCGGCTCCGCCGAGCACCGGGTGCTCGACCGGGCGGCGTACGTGATCCTGCGGCACCTGGACGAGGCCGGGCCGCAGAACGTCTCCGCACTCGCCGCGCGGCTCAACCTGGACGGCTCGACCGTGACCCGACAGGTGTCGGCCTTACAGCGGGACGGTCTGATCACCCGCACCCCGGACCCGTCCGACGGGCGGGGCACGGTCATCTCCCCCACCGCGGCCGGTCTGCAGCGGATGGCCGCCGTGCAGGCCGCCCGCACCCGGCTCTATGGCGACATGCTGGGCGACTGGAGCATCGAGGACCGGGCCACCCTGGCGACCCTGCTGGGCCGCCTCAACCAGGCCCTGGTGTCCCGCAACCGCCGCTGACCACCAGCCCCGCCCCCGACGCCCCGTCCGCCCCCGCCGCCCCGTCGCCCCGTCCGCCTCCGTCGCCCCCTGTCGCCCCCGCCGCCCCCGCCGCCCCGTCGCCCCCCGTTGTGGCACTAAGGCGAACAGAG
>NZ_JBAKHW010000030.1:0-87003 GCF_036906815.1 Micromonospora sp. CPCC 205539
CGTCGCCGGGGGGGGGGGGGGGGGGGGGGGGGGGGGGCGGCGGGCGCCGCGGGGGAGGGGCTGGCTGGGCGGCGGGGTCAGGCGGCGCGGCGGTGGGCCGGGCGGCGTTGCTGCTGGTGGTGGTCGGCCAGCCGGGCTGCCCGGAAGGCGAACGTGGCGATCAGCACGGCGTTGCCGCAGCGGACGCAGACCAGCTCGGGGCAGTCGGTGCCGTGGTCGTCGCCGCAGAGGGGCGCCTCGAACGGTGTCGCGCCCTCGCAGACGTCGCAGTAGAGGTCGCGGTCCGACATGGGCGTCTCCTTCCACACTCCTGACGGCTCGCTTCCGGCACACAATGGAAGCGGAGAACTACTCGGCTGTAGTTTCCCACGCGGGTCCGACATATCCCCGCGCACCGTCGGTCCAGGCCTTCTGCCGGAGCTTCGACGCCGCCGCGTCGCAGGTCGCTCGACGTGATCCACTCGACATCACCGACATCGGGCGATTCCACCCGACCGGACACCCCGTCTCCATGGAACCCGAGTCGATCAGGGCTGGCGCCTGCGGACCCTGCTCCGCGTGGTCACACGGTCGTGGCGATCTCGATCCAGCGGTCGAGGGTGGCGGCTGCCGCGCCGGAGTCGATCGACTCGGCCGCGCGGTCCAGGCCGGCGCGTAGCGCCTCGGTGAGGTCGCCGTCCAGCGGACCCTGGGTGGCCAGTGCCGCCGCCGCGTTGACCAGCACCGCGTCCCGGATCGGGCCGGTCTCGCCGGCCAGCAGGCGACGGGCCACGCCGGCGTTGTACGCGGCGTCACCGCCACGCAGGTCACCGATGGTGGACCGGGGTACCCCGAGGTCCGTCGCGTCCAGCACAGCCTCGCGTACGGTGCCGTTCTGGGCCGCCCAGACCCGGGTCGGCGCGACGGTGGTGAACTCGTCCAGCCCGTCCTCGCCGCGCATCACGATCGCCGAGTCGCCGCGGGCGGCGAACACGCTGGCCATCACCGGGGCCATCCGGGCGTCGAAGCAGCCGACCGCGCCAGCCCGGGGGCGGGCCGGGTTGGTCAGCGGGCCGAGGAAGTTGAAGAAGGTGGGCACCCCCACCTCGCGGCGGACCGGGCCGGCGTGCCGCATGCCGGGGTGGAACCGGGCCGCGAAGCAGAACCCGATGCCCGCCTCCTCGACGCAGCGGGCCACCTGCTCGGGGCCGAGGTCCAGGGGGATGCCGAGGAACTCCAGCAGGTCGGCGGTGCCGCACAGGGAGGAGGCGGCCCGGTTGCCGTGCTTGACGACGCGTACGCCCGTGCCGGCGACCACCAGCGCGGTCATCGTGGAGATGTTGACCGTGTGGGCGAGGTCACCGCCGGTGCCGACCACGTCGAGCGCGGTGCGGCGCAGCTCCTCGGGGAGCACCACGGGGACCGAGCGACCCAGCATCGCCTCCACGAGGCCGGCCAGCTCAGCCGGGGTCTCACCCTTGGCCCGCAGCGCGATGGCGAAGCCGGCGATCCGCGCCGCGCTGGCCGAGCCGGTCATGATCTCGTCCATCGCCCAGTGGGTGTCGGCGGTGGAGAGCTCGTCGCCGCGCAGCAGCGCGTTGAGCAGGTGCGGCCAGGTCCGATCGCCCATGGCGGGCCTCCCGAGCGTGCGAAGTGCGGGGTGGGCTGGAACGGGCGCCGACGGGTCCGGCGCCTGTCGGTGCCGGGGAGCGGGGGACGTCAGGCGGGTGCGTGCGTCCGCAGCAGCTCGGCCACCGTGCTTCCGGTGGTCACCGGGTCGAGCGGATGCACCAGCGTCGCGTCGACCTCGGCGTACGCGGCGAGCCATCGGTCGGCGGCGCGGGCGATCACCACGCAGGTCGGGGGAGCCTCGTCCCGGTCGTCCTTGATCTGCCGGGCGATGCCGATGCCGCCGCCCGGGCTCGCCTCGCCGTCGAGCACCAGCAGGTCGATCTCGTAGTCGTCGACCAGTCGGATGGTCTCGGCGTAGGTCGACGCGTCGACGAACTCGATCCGCAGCCCAGGCGCGGGTCGGGTGCCGATGGCGAGCCGCATCCGGTCACGGACCTGCGGGTCGTCGCTGTAGAGCAGGACGGTACAAAGACGCTCGCTCATGCCGGCACTCCGCTTCGCTCCGTGCCGTCATGAGGCACCATCGCACTGAGCCCGATGATTCGTTCGCTGCGCTCGCTCATGCCGGCACTCCGCTTCCACCTCGTAGCTGCCCGAGATCGTACCGGTCCAGGTGACGTAGCCGACACCGCGCCCGCCGTGCGTACCGTCGGCGCAGCTCAGGCCGGGGTGCCTGCGGCGCGCTCGCTGGCCTCCTGGCGGTCCAGCTCGCGGTCGATCCGGCGGGCCTCCCGCTCGGACTGCTTGACCCACTGCACGACCAGGACCGCGATCATGGTCACGCTGACGAACTCGCCACCGGCCCACAGGAT
Organism: Micromonospora sp. CPCC 205539; assembly: GCF_036906815.1. Lineage (NCBI taxonomy): Bacteria > Bacillati > Actinomycetota > Actinomycetes > Micromonosporales > Micromonosporaceae > Micromonospora > Micromonospora sp. CPCC 205539. Next base: position 2,424 of record NZ_JBAKHW010000030.1, read on the forward strand.
GCCGCCGGCGAGCACCTGGTCGTCCCAGGGGTCGGCCCAGCCCAGGTGCAGCGACGGGTACCAGTCGCCGCCGAACAGGGTCGTGCTCTGCATGATGGTGAGCCCGAGCACTGTGTGGAACGGCACGGAGAGCAGCATCAGCAGCGCCCGGGCCGGGTACGGCCAGCGGCCGGGCAGCGGGTCGAGGCCGAGCAGTGGCCAGAAGAACAGGCAGCCGGTGAGGATGAAGTGCGCGTGCACCAGTTCGTGTGCCCAGGCGTGTACCAGCGTGAAGTGGTACAGATCGCTGAAGTACAGCGCGAACGGGTTGACCACGAAGATGGCGAAGGCCACCAGCGGGAAGCTGAGGACCCGGGCGACGCGGCTGTGCACGATCGCCAGCAGTCGCTTGCGGGGCCCGACCGGCAGGGTCCGCAGGGCCAGAGTCATCGGGGCGCCCAGCGCAAGGAAGATCGGCGCCACCATCGAGAGCACCATGTGCTGGATCATGTGCACCGACAGCAGCGCGGTGTCGTAGGCGTGCAGCCCACTGACCGTGACCAGCGCGATGCCGCCCAGGCCAGGCACCAGGAAGAAGACGGTACGGGCGACCGGCCAGCGGTCGCCGCGGATGCGCAGCCGGTACACCCCGTAGAGGTAGAGGCCGGCGGCGAGTACCAGTCCGAGGGCCAGCCAGCTGTCCAGCCGGGTCGCGGTCAGCACCGTGCCGACGGTGAACGGCGGCGGGGCCGAGGTGGCAGTGAAGATCGGATCGACGTGCAGCACGCTTTTCAGGCTAGGCCAGGCGAACCGGACCTTGTCGCTCGGGCCACGGAAGGCGCAGGTTTGCCACCCCGCTGATCGCCGGCCCCGGTCAGGGGCAATAATGACGGCGTGACTGCGGCCCCAGCCATTGACAAGAGCCGGATCCACTCTCTGACGCGACCCAACATGGTCAGCGTCGGGACGATCGTGTGGCTCTCCAGCGAACTCATGTTCTTCGCGGCGCTGTTCGCGATGTACTTCTCGATCCGCGCTGCGGCGCCGGAGCAGTGGGAGAAGCACACCGAGGCGCTGAACATCCCGTACGCGACCACCTTCACGGTGATCCTGGTCCTCTCCTCGGTGACGTGCCAGCTCGGCGTCTTCGCGGCGGAGAAGGGTGACGTGCACGCGTTGCGGCGCTGGTTCACCGTCACCTTCGTGATGGGCCTGATCTTCGTGCTCGGTCAGGTGAACGAGTACCGCCACCTGATCGAGGACGGCGTCAAGATCAACGCCGATGGCTACGGCTCGATGTTCTACCTGACCACCGGCTTCCACGGTCTGCACGTGACCGGCGGCTTGATCGCCTTCATCATCTTCATGGTCCGCACGACCATGGGGCGGTTCACGCCGGCGCAGGCGACCTCGGCGATCGTCGTGTCGTACTACTGGCACTTCGTCGACGTCGTGTGGATCGGCCTCTACGCCATGATCTACTGGCTTCAGTGATCTTGGCGCGTCACGTTCCGCGCCGCTGCTCCGTCCCCTGAGACAAGGTCCAACCGGTTAAGGACACAGCTCATGACTTCTGACAACGACCGCCGACGCGGTCTGCTCGCGCGGCTGCGCGGGCGGCCCGCCGTGCGCAGCAGGGGCCGCCGCCGGCTGGGCGCCGCGGTCCGGCTGATCGCCGCGCTGATGCTCGCCGGCGGCGCCTACACCGTCTTCGCGCCCGGCGCCCAGGCGCAGGACAATCCGCCGCTGACCGGCGCTGCCGCCGAGGGCAAGGCGCTGTTCGACGTGAGCTGTGTGACCTGTCACGGGCGCAACGCCCAGGGCGTCGAGGGCCGCGGGCCGAGCCTGATCGGCGTGGGCGCCGCCTCCGTCGAGTTCCAGGTCAGCTCCGGGCGGATGCCGCTGGCCCGCCAGGAGGCCCAGGCGCACCGCAAGCCCCCGGTCTTCACCGACGAGCAGGTCCGCCAGCTCGGCCAGTACGTCCAGGAGCTCGGCGGCGGCCCGATCGTCCCGGAGGGCGACGACCTGCACGAGGACGGCAACGTCGCGGCCGGCGGCGAGCTGTTCCGGATCAACTGCTCGCAGTGCCACGCGTTCGGCGGCGGCGGCGGTGCGCTCTCCTCGGGCAAGTACGCCCCGAGCCTGCACCCGGCGACCGACCGGCAGATCTACGCGGCGATGCTGAGCGGCCCGCAGAACATGCCGGTGTTCGGGGACAACCAGCTCCGGCCGGAGCAGAAGGCCGACATCATCGCGTACATCCAGGAGACGCTGAAGAACGACCAGGACCCGGGTGGGTTCAACCTTGGTCGGTACGGGCCGTCCACCGAGGGCCTGGCGATCTTCCTGGTTGGCATCGTGGCGCTCGTGTTCGCTAGCCTGTGGATTGCGGGTAAGTCGTGACCGAGCGGATCGTCCAGTTCAGTGCTGTGGTGCCGCTCGGCGCCACCCGTAGCGAGGTGACGGCATGAGCACGCACACCGAGCACCCGGCCCCGCAGGGCCGGGAGCCGCTCGACCTGAACGCCCCCGGGCTGACCCGGTTCGACGTCGTCCGCGAGGGCGCGCGTCGGGACGACATCGAAATCGTCCACTACGAGCCGCAGGTGCTCCCCGGCACCAAGGCGGAGCGCCGCCTGACCCGGGTGGTCGCCGGCTTCTTCCTGCTCACCGGCCTGGCGGCGACCGCCTTCCTGGCCATCTACATCTGGTGGCCGTGGGAGTACGCTCCCGGCCGCGGCGGTGACAAGTTCTACACCCCGCTGCTCGGCGCGACCCTCGGTGTGGCCCTCCTGGCCGTCGGCTTCGGCATCCTGACCTGGGGCAAGAAGCTGCTGCCCAAGGAGGTCTCGATCCAGGACCGGCACGAGGGTGTCGTGGACGAGGACAGCCGGAACATCACCGGCCAGACCATGCTCTACATGGCTGACGAGCTGGGTGTGAAGCGTCGCCCGCTGCTCGGCATCTCGCTGCTGGCCGGTCTCGCGCCGGTCGCCGCGGTCGCCGCCGCACCGCTGGTCGGCGGTCTGATCTCGCAGCCGCACAAGAACAACCAGATGTTCACCACCGGGTTCGCCGCGGCCGAGGGTGGCCAGCGGATCCGCCTGGTCCGCGAGGACGGCCGTCCGGTGCGTCCGGCGGACATCAGTAGCGGTGGTCAGCTGACCGTCTTCCCGGGCATCGAGCACGGCGTGAGCAACAAGCACGCCGACTCGCCGACGCTGTTGATCCACCTGCGGGACACCGACGCGGACAACTCCCGCCGGGCGAACGAGCGGGTCGGTCACGGCGACTACATGTGGGGCAACTACGCGGCGTTCTCCAAGATCTGCACGCACGCCGGTTGCCCGGCCAGCCTGTTCGAGCAGCAGACCAATCGCCTGCTCTGCCCGTGCCACCAGTCCCAGTTCCTGATCACCGACAACGCCCGGCCCGTCTTCGGCCCCGCCAGCCGGCGGCTGCCGCAGTTGCCGATCGAGGTGGATTCCGAGGGCTTCTTCGTGGCGAAGTCCGACTACACCGAGACCGTCGGGCCTGATTTCTGGGAGCGGCCATGAAGCGTCGAAAGTTTGACCTGGCAGCGGCACCCGGCAAGGCCGCGGTGGGAGTGGACGACCGCTTCCAGGTGTCCACCCCGCTGCGCAAGCTGCTGAACAAGGTCTTCCCGGACCACTGGTCCTTCCTGCTGGGCGAGATCGCGCTGTTCTCGTTCGTGGTGCTGCTGCTGACCGGTGTGTTCCTGACCTTCTTCTACGAGCCGGCGATGACCGAGGTGGTCTACGACGGCAGCTACGCCCCGCTCAAGGGCACGCCGATGTCCGCCGCGTACGCCTCCAGCCTGGACCTCTCGTTCGACGTCCGCGGTGGTCTGGTGATGCGGCAGATGCACCACTGGGCGGCGCTGCTGTTCATGGCCGCGATCGTCGTGCACATGCTGCGCGTCTTCTTCACCGGCGCCTTCCGCAAGCCGCGTGAGACCAACTGGATCATCGGCTCGCTGCTCTTCTGGGTCGGCTTCCTGGCCGGCTTCACCGGCTACTCGCTGCCGGACGACGGCCTCTCCGGCACCGGCCTGCGGATCGCCTCGGCGATCATGCTGTCCATCCCGGTGATCGGCACCTGGGTCACCTCGTCGATCTTCGGCGGGGAATTCCCGGGCGAGATCATCATCAGCCGGTTCTTCATCGCCCACGTCCTGCTGATCCCGGGTCTGCTGCTCGCGCTGATCAGCGTCCACCTGGGCCTGGTGTTCAAGCAGAAGCACACCCAGTGGCCCGGCCCCGGCCGGACCAACAACAACGTGGTCGGCGAGCGCATGTTCCCGCGGTACGCGCTCAAGCAGGGCGGCTTCTTCATGGTCGTCTTCGGCGTCATCGCGCTGATGGGCGGTCTGTTCCAGATCAACCCGATCTGGCTGTTCGGCCCGTACGAAGCGTGGGTGGTCTCGGCCGCCAGCCAGCCCGACTGGTACGTCATGTTCCTCGACGGTTCGACCCGACTCATGCCCGCCTGGCAGATCAACATCCCGATCGGTGACGGATACGTCATTCCGCCGCTGTTCTGGCCGACGGTGGTGCTGCCCGGCATCCTGGTGGGCCTGTCGACGATGTACCCGTTCCTGGAAGCCCGGCACCTCAAGGACCGCAAGAACCACAACCTGCTCCAGCGGCCCCGCGACGCACCTGCCCGGACCGCCGTCGGCGCGATGGCCGTGTCGTTCTACGTCGTGCTGACGCTCTCGGGCGGCAACGACGTGATCGCGGACAAGTTCATGATCAGCTTGAACGCGATGACCTGGGCCGGCCGGATCGGCCTGCTGGTGATCCCGCCGCTGGCGTACTACGTCACCTACCGGCTCTGCCTGGGCCTGCAGCAGCACGACCGGGAGGTGCTGGCGCACGGCGTGGAGACCGGCATCATCCGGCGCATGCCGGACGGCCGGTTCGTCGAGGTGCACCAGCCGCTCAGCGCGTCGAACGGGCACGCGGACGGTCACGGCGAGCTGGAGTACGTCGGCTGGGTGGTCCCGAAGAAGATGAACCGGCTCGGGGCCCTCGGTCCCGCGATCCGGGGCTTCTTCTACCCGATCGAGAAGCCGGTCGAAGCGCCGGTCTCGCCGGGGCACCCGCCGGTCGAGCCTCGGCCCGAGCGCGCGGAGATCGGCAGCGGCGACAGCCGGCGCTGACCCCCCGAACGCACCTGAACGTGGCGCCCGCCGGATCTCCGGCGGGCGCCACGTCGTTTCTCCGCCCACCGCCCATCCGACCAGGAGTGGGACGGCCACGGCGGGACCGGTAGACCCCGCGCGACGGGCGATCGCAGGAATAACCCCCGTGAGCCGGGTATCCGAGCGGTCCAACGTCTCAAGGGGGGGAAGCATGTTGGGTATCAAACGCCTCGGCCTGTTGGCCGCGCTGGTACTGGTCGGCGTTGCGCCGGCTGCGGCCGCGCAGGCCGCGGCACAGCCGTCGACGCAGGACACCCAGTATCTGCAGGCGGTGCACCAGGTCAACCTGTTCGAGATCACCGCGGGTGACCTGGCCCAGCAGAAGGGCCAGAACCAGGGGGTCAAGGACCTGGGCGCGATGTTGAAGACCGACCACACCCAGCTGGATCAGACGGTGCAGCAGACCGCGTCCCAGCTCAACGTGGAACTGCCGAACGAGCCCAGCGCCGATCAGCAGACGGTCATCGACAGGCTGAACAACGCCAGCGGCAAGGAGTTCGACCGGGAATGGGTGACGGCGGAGCTGGCCGGCCACGTCCAGAGCATCCAGGCCACCCAGACGGAGATCTCGCAGGGCTCCGAGCAGTCGGTGGTCCAGTTGGCGCAGAACGCCCTGCCGACGCTGCAGGCGCACTACGACGAGTTGGTCCGGCTCGCCAACCAGCTCGGCATTCCGGTCCCGCAGACCAGCGCCAGCGGTACGCCCAGCCCGGGTGGCACCTCGCCGCCGGCTCCGGGCACCACCGAGACGCCGGCTCCGGGCACCACGGAGGCTCCGGTCCCCGGTGGCACCGAAGCCCCGTTGCCGGGTGGCACCGAGGCCCCTGCTCCCAGCGCAAGCTGACGTAGCGGCACAGCACGACGGCCGGTCCACCCACGCGGTGGACCGGCCGTCGCGCGTCGAACGACGGTCTCAGTCGGCGTCGGCCAGGCCGATCGCGAACGCCTCCTCGAGGTCGAGCTGGGAGTACGCCCGGAACGCGATGTGCGACTCGGTGTTGAGGACGCCCGGCACCTTGGAGATGCTGCCGGCGATCACCTCGGCGATCTGGTCGAACTCGCGGACCCGGACGATGGCGATGAGGTCGACGTGCCCGGCCACCGAGTAGACCTCGCTGACGCCGGGAAGGTTGGCCAGATTCTCCGCCACCTCGGGGATCGCGTCGGTGGCGCAGTCGATCAGCACGATCGCGGTGATCACGGGGCATTTCTCCGTTCGTCGGCGTCGTCGCCCATGCTAGATGCTTCCGCCCGGGCTCGGAGGCGGGAGCCGTCGCGGCTCAGCCGCGCGCGTTCGCCGGCACGGTGCAGCCGTCGGACGCCCGGATCACGTCGCGCAGCCGCTCGTCGGCGCGTACCGTCGCGCCCGGCCAGAGCACCGTGCGCCGCACGTCGCCGAGCACCCGCGCGCCAGCGCCGACCACGGACTCCGCGCAGTGGCCGGTCACCGTGGCGGCCGGGTCGACCAGGGCGCCGCCGGCCGCCGCGTGCAGGTTGGCAGCCAGGTAGTCGGCCGGCGTGCCGGTGTCGTAGAAGGTGCCCGGATAGGCCACCACCTCCAGCGCGCCGGCCGCCTCGGCCGGCCGCCAGACCGCGCGTACCAGGTCGGAGAAGACCACCGGCAGGTCCCGGACCAGCCGCCACGGCAGCAGCGAGAAGCCGGTGAAGTCGTGCCCGGCGAAGGTGCCCGGCGCCGCCGGGTCCGCGGCGGGCTGACCGAGCAGGCGTACGCGGTGGCCGTCCCAGCCGTCGAGCAGCGCGGCCACGTCCGGGCCCGGGGGAGCGGCCGGGTCGGCGAGGTACGCGTCGGCGTTGCCGACCAGCACCGGCCGCCCGTCGATCCAGTCCCGCAGATTGGCCACCCCACCCGCCGTGCCGAGCGGTGCGCCGGGCTCCACCGACAGGTGGGCGCGGTCACCGACGTGCGCGACCACCTGATCGGCGAGGTAGCAGGCGTTCACGGCGACGTGTGCGGGCCCGGCCAGGCCGAGCCCGGACAGCCGGGTCAGTGCCCGGTCCAGCAGCGGCACGTTGCCGACCGGGCAGAGCGCCTTGGGCACCCGCTCGGTGAGTGGACGCAGCCGGGTGCCCTCGCCCGCGGCGAGCACCACCGCGCAGACCTCCGCCGGCCCGCCGGCCGCCGCGGTCACGGCGTGGTGTCGGGCACCGGTGGCGGGAACTGCCCGGCCAGCGGCCCGATGTCGTAGTAGGCGAGCAGTCGGGCGGTCGCCCAGGTCAGCTTGGGCAGGTCGTCCAGCGGGTGCCAGGCGGCCTCGAAGACCTCGGCGCCGTCGACGACGAGCTCGGTGCTGGTGGCCGGCACCTCCACCTCGAAGACCGTGTCCACCCAGCCCTTCGCGTGCACGATCGCGTTCGGTACGGCGGGGCGCAGCCGGGACGGTGGGAGCCGGATGCCGGACTCCTCGAACAGCTCACGGGCCGCGCCCACCACCGGCGCCTCGCCCCGGTTGAGCAGACCGGCGGGCAGCGACCAGCCCTTGCCCGGCGGCTGGCGCAGCAGCAGCAAGCGGCCCGCGCCCGTGGCCTCGGCGTCGCGGACCAGGGTGACCGCACCGACGATGTACTTGGGCACGGCCAGCCGGACCAGGCGACGGCGCACCGGCAGCGGCAGCCGGTAGAAGGCCTGGTAGAAGATGGCCCGACCGGTGGCACGGGAGCGGGGGATCATGACCCCAGGCTAGTGGTCACGAATGTCCTTCGGACGCGCTGGGGCCCGACCGGTCACTGTCGATGGTCGACCAGGTCGATGAGCTGGCGTACCACGGTGTCCGGTTCGATCACCCGGTCGAACACCGCGACCAGCAGCGTCTCCAGGTCGGGATAGCCCAGCTCTTCGGAGAGGCGCAGCAGCGGCAGGTCGCTGGCCAGCCCGCGGTTGTGCTGGCGCAGCGCGAGGCCGATGGTGGCGCGGCCGAGGCGGACCTTGTCGCTGATCGTGATGCCCGGCTCGGTGTGTTCGGCGAACCACCGGTTGATCTGCATCTGCGCCTGCGGTGACTTGACGAAGCCGAGCCATTCCCGGCTCGGGCCGCGCGGCGCCACACCCGCCTCGAAGCCGTTGTCCGCGTCGTTCTCGGTGAAGATCTCCACCACGTCGCCCTCGTCCAGCTCGGAACTCAATGGCGCCAGCCGGCCGTTGATCCGGGCGGCGAGGCAGTGGTCGCCCCGTGCGTTGCCCAGCTCGTAGGCCAGGTCGACCGGTGTGGCACCGGCCGGGAGCACGACCTGCCGCCCGTCGGCGAAGACCTGGATCTGCCCGTCGGCGAGGTCGCAGCGCAGCGACTCGAGGAACTGCGCCGGGTCGGCGGCGTCCGGCTCCCAGTCGAGCACCCGACGCAGCCAGTCCAGTTGCTCGGCCCGGGATGCCGCGCTGCTGCTCGCGCGCGGGAAGCGGAAGTCGGCGGCGATGCCGTACTCGGCCGAACGGTGCATCTCCTCCGTGCGGATCAGCACCTCCACCGTGCGGTCCTGTGGACCGCGGATGCTGGTGTGCAGCGAGCGGTAGAGGTTGTTCTTCGGTGAGGCGATGAAGTCCTTGAAGCGGCCGGGGATGGGTCGCCACGTGCCGTGGATCGCGCCCAGCGCCGCGTAACAGTCGGTGGCCGGGCCGTCGACCACCACCGAGATGCGCGGCAGATCGTACGGCGCGGTGTGGCCGCCGGCGATGGTGTCCTTCCAGATCGAGTAGAGGTGGCGGGGGCGGGGGCTCACCTCGGCGTCGACCCGGCTGCGCCGCAGCGCCACCCGGGCCCGGGCGACCACCGCGTCGAGGTACGCGTCCCAGCCTGGCCGATCGTGCACGTGCCGGGCCAGCCGGGCGTGCTCGTCGGGCTCCAGGTGCAGCAGCACCACGTCGTCCAGCTCGCGCTTGAGGCTCTGGATGCCGAGCCGGTCACAGAGCGGGACCAGCACCTCCTGGGTCTTGCGGGCGATCCGCTCCCGCGACGCCGCGGAGCGCACACCGAGGGTGCGCATGTTGTGCAGCCGGTCGGCCAGCTTGATGATCAGCACTCGGACGTCCTTGGCGGCCGCGACGATCATCTTGCGGATCGTCTCCGCCTCGGCGGCCTTGCCGTAGAACGCCTTGTCGAACTTGGTCACCCCGTCGACGAGGTGCGCGACCTCGCCGCCGAAATCCTCGGAGAGCGCCTGGAGCGTGTAGCGGGTGTCCTCGACGGTGTCGTGCAGCAGCGCCGCCACCAGCGTGGTGGTGTCCATGCCCAGCTCGGCGCAGATCTGCGCCACCGCGAGGGGATGGGTGATGTACGGTTCGCCGCTCTTGCGGAACTGCCCGCGGTGCATGTTCTCGGCGATGGTGTACGCGCGGCGCAGCACCGCGGGCTCGGTGCCGGAGTGGATGCCACGGTGGGTGCGGACCAGCTGGGTGACCGGGTCCGAGTCGGTGGTCGGCCAGGTGAGCAGCGACCGCAGCCTGCGAGTCAGCGGCAACTCGCCCGACTGGGTCGGCAGGGCGCCCCCCAGGGCGGCGCCGTGTCCGGCGTCGACGTCCACGAGGGACACCTCCTCACCCCGGCCCCACGGCGCCGGAAACCCGGCGGTCGGGGGCAGGCCCACGAAACGGGCAGGACTGCACTTCTCTAACAGCCTAAGCGAGGTGACGTAGTCCGATCGGACACTTGGTCATGAGCGTTCGGTCGAGAGTTGGTGGGACGCCCCGTTCTCGGCCTTCGCCAGCAGGTCACGGAACCGGGCCGCGCCACCGATCGGTGAGGACCATCCGGAGGACATCTCCACCAGTCGGGTCTCCGGCCGTTCCAACCAGGACAGGATGCGTTCCGACTCCTCTGCCGTGGCCGCCGGCACCGGGCCGTGCCCACCGGGCACCGTCTCCGCGGTGGCCCGGATGTCGCGCAACGTCGGTCGCGGGTGCACGCCCGGTGGCGAGACCCCAGCGCCGGCCAGCCGACCGTGCCGAACCAGGGCCAGCTCCCAACCGCCGCGCGCGGCCGGCCGGGCCGCGGCCAGCTCGACGATCCCGGTCAGCGCGGCCAGCCGCTGCATCCGCACGGTGGCGCGCAGGACCGCCGCGAGTCGGGACCGCACCACGGCGGCCTCCTCGTACCGCTGGTCGCGGGAGAGCACCTCGATCCGGGCCAGCAGCGCGTCCACCACCGGCTGCGGGTCGCTGGCGGTCGCGGTCCGGAACGGCGCGGCGGCGCGGTGGTCGTACTCCTCGGGGGTGATCTTGTGCTCGCAGGGTGCCGGGCAGCGACCCAGCTCGGCCAGCGCGCAGGCCGGCGTGACCGTGCGCAGCGAGAGCCGGTGCGTGCACTGACGCAGCGGCACGGCGTCGTGGAAGCCCGCGGCGGCCAGCTCCGCGGCCCGCCGGGAGGTGAACGGCCCGAGGTAGGCGGTGTCGGCGGGGGAGATGTCGCGGACCACCGACAGCCGAGGGTACGGACCGTCGGTCAGCTTGAGCCAGACCATCCGCTCCGGGTACTTCGACCGACGGTTGTAGGGAGGGGCGTGCGCGGCGATCAGCCGCAGCTCGCGGACCTCCGCCTCCAACGAGTGCGCGCACTCCACCGCCTCGACCCGCTCGGCGGCGGCCAGCATCTCGGAGATCCGGGCGCGCTTCTCCCCGGCGGTGAAGTAACTGCGCACGCGGGTGGCGATGTCGCCGGAGGTGCCCACGTACAGCGGACGCTCGTCGGCGCCCCGGAAGATGTAGACCCCCGGGACCTTGGGCAGCCCCTCGGCCAGGTGCTTCTTGCGGCGCTGGGTCGGGGTGACCGCCCGGGCGAACTCGATGGCCTCGCCGACCGTGTCCACCCGGTGCCCGCCCAGCCGGGCGATCAGCCCGTGCAGCACGTCGACGGTGGCCTTCGCGTCGTCCAGCGCCCGGTGGTTGGGCTGGACGGCGGTGCGGAAGTAGGCGGCCAGGGTGCCGAGCTTGCGGTTGGGCACCTCGTCCCGGGTCAGCACCCGGCGGGCCAGCGCCGCGGTGTCGAGCACCCGGGGGTTGGGCCAGCGGTAGCCGTGCTTGGCGCAGGCGGCCTTGAGGAAGCCCACGTCGTAGGGGGCGTTGTGGGCCACCAGCACGGCATCGGCGAGGAACTCCAGGAAGCTGGGCAGCACCTGCTCGATCGGCGGCGCCGGCATCAACATGGCCTGGGTGATCCCGGTCAGCACGGTGATGAAGGGCGGAACCGGCTGCCCCGGGTTGACCAACGTGGCCAGGACGCCCAGCTGCTCGCCGCCCCGCACCTTGACCGCGCCGATCTCGGTGATGCCGCCGCCGTCCGGTGCGCCGCCGGTGGTCTCCAGGTCGACCACGACGAAGGTGGTCGCGTAGAGCGGCAGCGCCGGGTCCACCCCACCGACCGCCGGGTCGAGACCAGCCAGCGACTCCTGGACGTATTCCGTTTGTGCCATCGGCGGCACGCTAGCGCGTCGGTCCGACACTCCCGTCACAGCCGCCCCACCAGTAAGCATGGGGGTAGGATGAGAGATCGGCTCACTCACCGGGCGGTGGGCCCGGTCGCGGTGGGAGACTTGCCACATGCCCCTCACCGAGCCGTCCGACGACCACCTCCCGCAGGAGGATCCGGTCGCCGCACGTGACGGTGCCATGGGCGACCCGGGCGCTGCGTTCGACCCCGCTGCCGCGTTCGACCCGGGTGACGGGCCCGTGATCATCGAGCCGGAGCCCACCCTGCCCGAGCCGGTCCGACAGCGGATCGTGGCGCTGACCGCCACGGTGCTGCCCGGGCTGCCCGCCGACGAGGTCCCGGTGCCGTTGCGTCGGGTGGCCAAATTCGCTCCGAACCGCCGGGCCCGGCTCGGCGCGCCGGTCATCGCCGCCCAGCTCACCGCCGACCCGCTGTTTCGGCAGCGGGTCACCGCCCGGGTGCTGGCCGACGCCGGTGACCTCGGCGCAGCCGTCGTCGAGGGCACCGCACCGGCCGCCGCCGACCCCGTCGAGGTGGCCGCCCTGGCGTACCTGGCCCGGCCGCGCGGCTGGCGGGAGCTGATCGACGCCAGCGGCGCGGCGGTCCGCGCCGAGGCGGACAGCGCGGTCGTCGCCGAGCTGGTCCGCGAGGCCGAGCAACGGGCCACCCGGGCCGAGCACGACCGGGCGGTGGCCCGGGTGGAGGCGGAGAAGCTCCGCGACGAGGTGGCCCGGGTCCGCGAGGAGCTGGGCCAGCTCCGCGAGGAGTCCCGCCAGCTCGCCCGCTCACTGCGCGAGACCCAGGCCCGCGAGCGCAAGGCCACCGAGCTGCTGGCTACCGAACGCGGCCGCGCCGCGCGTGCCAGCGCCGACGTCGACGCCGAGCTGCGCCGCGCCCGGGCCCGCCTGGCCGAGGCCGAGTCGGCGGCCGGGGTCGCCCGGGCCAGCGCCAAGGAGGCCCGCTCGGTCGACGACGCCCGGCTCTGGCTGCTGCTGGAGACCATCGGTCAGGCCGCTGTCGGGCTGCGCCGGGAGCTGGCACTGGATCCGGTGGACAAACTCCCCGCCGACTTCGTCGCCGACGCGTTCGCCGAGCAGCCAGGCGCCGCGCCGGCCGGGCCCGCCGCGCGCGCCCGGGACACCGACGACCCGGCCCGGCTGGACCAACTGCTCGCCCTGCCCCGGGCCCACCTGGTGGTGGACGGCTACAACGTCACGAAGCGCGGCTTCGGCGAGATGTCGCTGGAGCAGCAGCGCAAACGCCTCATCACCGGGCTGGGCGGAATCGCCGCGCAGACTGGCGACGAGGTCACCGTGGTCTTCGACGGCGCGGAGCGGATGCACGGGCTGCCGCCCGCGCCGCGCGGCGTACGCGTGCTCTTCTCCCGCAAGGGCGAGACCGCCGACGAGCTGATCCGGCGCCTGGTCCGCGCCGAGCCGTCGGGCCGTCCGGTGGTCGTGGTCTCGTCGGACCGCGAGGTCGCCGACGGGGTACGCCGCCACGGGGCCTACCCGCTGGGGGCCGACTCGCTGCTGCGGCGGCTGGCCCGCTCCTAGCCGCCTCCGGCCGGCTCGCCCGACTCGCGCGCGCCGCCGCGTGGGCACCCGAGCGCGCGCCGTCGCGTGGGCACCCGAGCGCGCGCCGTCGCGTGGGCACCCGAGCGCGCGCCGTCGCGTGGGCACCCGAGCGCGCGCCGTCGTGTGGGCACCCGAGCGCGCGCCGTCGCGTGGGCACCCGAGCGCGCGCCGATCTAGGGTCTATCACTGTGAGTTGATCTCGAGTCACGACGATATGCCCTAGATCGACGCGCCGGGGGGGCACGCACCACCACGGTGACGGGTGGCCCGGGTCTGGGGTGCGGGGTGGGCTAGCGTTTGGGGGTGGCTGTTCGGCCTTCGCGGCGAGGTGGCGGTAGATCGCAGGTACGCGCGCCGCTACGACCTCGGCCTCCGGCCCAGCTGGACCTGGCGACCCTCGAAGATCATGATCTGGAGACCGAGGCCACGTTCCGGCGGTTGGGCTTCGTCGACCTCGACCTCTCCGGGCGTTCGGCGGACGCCGTGGAGTTCGAGCAGTGCCGGTTCCAGAGGGCCGACCTGAGCAGCACCCGGCTCGACGGGGCGACGTTCACCGACTGCCTGTTCGAGAGCACGAATCTCGCGAACCTGCGGGCCGAGCGGTCGTCGATGGTGCGGGCGCGGTTGACGACGCTGCGGATGACGGGTGTGCACTGGGTCAACGGGGCTCTGCGGGACGTCACGATAACGGACTGTCGGCTCGACCTGTCCTCGTTCCGGTTCACGGATTTCCACAGCGTCGTGTTTAACGGGTGCAACCTGACCCGTGCCGACTTCCAGAACGCCGACCTCAGCGGTGTGCGATTCGAGAAATGCGACCTGACGGGCGCGCAGTTCTCGCAGGCGACGCTGGATGGCACGCGGTTCGCCAACTGCGACCTCGTCGGCATCGGCGGCGTGACGAGCATGGCTGGTGCGATCATCGCCCAGCAGGATCTGGCCGCCCTGTCCTTCACCCTGGCGGGCGCGTTGGGAATCCAGATCGAGGACGACACCGCGGGCCCCTAGCCCCCGAAGCGGTCACCGAACCGGATCTTGTCGTACCGCGCTTTCGGCACGCAGGAGGTCTTGCGCCGGCCGTCACCCGGGCAGGTTGACGACCCGAGCCCCGATTCCGACCGTCCACGTCGAGGGCTAGCCGAACGTCAACGCGTACGCCTCGGTGCCCGGCGCATCGAACGTGATCTCGAGGGTCCGGTCGCGGACCGCGTCGTGTTCACGGACGAGCTGGTAGAGGCGCCCCTCCCGGAGCAGACCGTCGCCGTTCTCGTCGGTGTCGGTGCCGTGCGACAGGCCCGGCGGCTCGCCGTCGAGGAGCACGCGGAAGGGAATCGGCTCGTGGGCTCCGGGGGACAGCACGAGGTGCCCGTCGCGCGCGTGGAACCGGTAGGCGATGCTTCCGCCGGCCTGGTCGAGCACGGCCCTCTCCGACCCGATCGTCCACTGCCCGGTGAGCGCCCAGTGATTGAGGCGCAGGCTCTCGGGGAGCCGGTAGTTGCGGGGTTCGTCGAGCGCCGCGCCGTCGGGTGACGCGAAGTTCGCACCGCGTCCGTACCCGAGGTACGTCTCGGGCGTCCGCAGATGGTCCCAGTCGGCCTCCGCCTCCGGGCCGAACCCCTCGACGTCGACGAGGTCGCGCTCGATGCCGAGCAGTTGCTGGATGACGCGTTCGGACTGCTCGTAGCGTCCTTCACCGAAGTGGTGGTCGCGGATGACGCCGTCGCGGTCGACGAAGTAGAGCGCCGGCCAGTAGTGGTTGTCGAAGGCGGTCCAGACGCCGTAGTCGTTGTCGACCGCGACCGGGTAGTCGATGCCGCGCGCCGCGACCGCCGGTCGGATCCGGTCGACCTCGTGCTCGAACGAGAACTCCGGCGTGTGCACGCCGATGACGATCAGCCCGTCGTCGCGGTAGGCCTGCGACCACGCCCGGACGTACGGCTCCGTTCGGAGCCAGTTGATGCACGTCAGCGTCCAGAAGTTGACGAGGACGACGCGGTCGCGCAGCTCGGCGGGACCGAGCGGCTCGGAGTTGAGCCACTCGGTCGCCCCGCCGAACGAGGGCAGGTGCAGACGGTCGGAGAGGCCCATCTAGCGAAGCGATCGGAACGCGGTGCGCAGCTCCTCCGAGAAGAGTTGCGGCTGTTCCCAGGCCGCGAAGTGCCCACCCTTGTCGAGCCTGTTGTAGTAGATGAGGTTGGGGTACGCCTGCTCGGCCCAGCTCTGTGGTGCCGGATAGAGCTCGTCGGGAAAGACGCTCACGGCGACCGGGATGTTGATGTTGCCCTTGGCGGCGAAGAACGAGAGCGCGTTCTCCGCGTACAGGCGCGACGAGGAGATCGCCGTGTTCGTCAGCCAGTACAGCGTGATGTTGTCGAGCACGTCGTCGCGAGAGAGACCGCCGGCCTTCCCGGCGAAGGCCTGCGCGATCAGGTCCAGGCTGCGGATGTCATGGTCGAGCAGGAAGGCCGCCAGCCCGACGGGCGAATCGGCCAGGCCGGTGAGTGTCTGCGGGCGCGTCTGCATCATGAGGGCGTACGCGACGTGTTTCCAGATGTAGTCCAGCGCCTTGCTCGCCTGCTTCTCGTCGGCGGAGAGGTCGGACGGCAGCTTGCCGGACGCGTTGTTCGCGCCGGTGATGTCGGACTGGAACAACGTGTCGATGTCGGGCGGGACCGCACCGGGCATGTTGGAGTGGATGCCGAGCAGCTCCGGCGGCGCCTGCACAGCCATCTGGTCGACGACGAGCGCGCCCCAGTCACCGCCCTGCGCCACGAATCGCGTGTATCCGAGGCGCTTCATCAACTCGGTCCAGGCCTGCGCGGTGTGCTGGGCGTCCCAACCGGAAGCCGTGGGCTTGCCCGAGAAGCCGTAGCCGGGCAGCGACGGAATCACCAGGTGGAAGGCGTCCGACGCGTTCGCGCCGTGGGCCGTGGGATCGGTGAGCGGCTCGATGATCTTCATCTGCTCGATGACCGACCCGGGCCAGCCGTGCGTGACGATGAGCGGCAGCGCATCCTCGTGCTTCGAGCGGACATGGATGAAGTGGATGTCCAGCCCGTCGATCGTGGTCATGAACTGCGGCAACGCGTTGAGCCTCGCCTCGACCTTGCGCCAGTCGTACTCTTTCTCCCAGTAACGGGCGAGTGCCTGGATCGTCGCGAGCGGCACGCCCTGCGACAGGTCGTTGACGGTCTCCTTGTCCGGCCACCGGGTGGCCGCGACGCGTGCCCGCAGATCTTCAAGGTCCGCCTCGGGGATCTCTACCGAGAATGGCCGGATCTCCGTGGTGCCCGTTGACGCTTTGGTCTTGACAGCCATGCGTGCCTTCCTCTCCATGTGAATTCGTGGGAGGTCGAGCGGGGCCTGACCTGCGCGACGCCGCCATCTTTTCGGAGCGTAGAACGACGCGAGCGGTGCTCGCGGCAATATGGGCAGCCTGGATACGGGGCCGGTGATGTCGGGGTAGGCCGGCGATCGGGATACCCCGGTATCGCTGATCTCGAGTTGATCCCAGCCCAATCGCCGGGGGCGGGGCGGTTGTCCGGGTTTCTGTCGTACCCGGTGGCTAGCGTCAATGTGACCGACGGTGCTCGGCCGGCGACGACAGTGTGTCGGCCGGGCACCGCGAGCCGATCAGGAGGCGTGATGCTCATCGACTGCGACGGGTGCGCGAAGCGGGAGGGCGACTGTTCCGACTGCCTGCTGACCGCCCTGTTCGACGAGACGTCCCCGGCCGCCGGGCTGGTCGCCGCCGAGGTCGGGGCGATCGAGGTGCTCGCCCGGGCCGGCTTCGACGTCGAGGTGCTGGCGACGCCCGCCCGCGCCGAGGCCACCCGCCGCCACACCCCACGACGGGTGGCCTGACCACCGCACCGCGCCCGGACCGGGCTTTCCGCGGGCCATAGGATGGGCGGTCACGGCGGGAGGAGCGGCGGCATGAGCGGGGTACGGCGCGACGACGGCAGGCCCGCCGACAGCGGCGAGAGCGTCCGCCACACGACGGGTACGGCGGTGTCCCGGTGACCCCGCGCGGCTGGGCGCTGCTGACCCTGGCCGGGTTGACCGTCGCGCTGGTGGTGGTCGCCGCGCTGCTCATTCCGTGGCACCGGCCGCCGGCGCCCCGGGCCGACCAGCTCGCGGCGCTGCGCGACCTGCCGGCCGATCAGGTGGCCCGGGGGCGGGAGTTCCGCGCCGCGCTGCGCCCCGGTGGGTACGCCGCGCTCGGCGTCGGCCTGCTGGTCGCCCTGGCTCTCGGGCTGACTCCGCTGGGCAGCCGCCTGGTCGAGGTGGTCGGCCGGCCGTTCGGTGGGCACTGGGCCGCTCAGGCGGTGCTGGGCGGGCTGGCCGTGGTGCTGGTGGCCGACCTGGTGACCCTCCCGTTCTCCGCCTGGCGGCAGAGCGTGCTCACCCGCTACGGGCTGAGCACCAACGGCTGGAGCGGCTGGGCGATCGACCTGCTCAAGTCGTACGCGGTCAGCGCAGTGATCGGAGCGGTGGCGCTGTTCGGCTTCTACGCGGTCATCCGGCTCGCCCCACGCTGGTGGTGGGCGTTCGGCGCCGGCGGCGCGGCCCTGCTCGTGGTGCTGCTGTCATTCGTGCTGCCGGTGCTGGTGGAGCCGGTGTTCAACCGGTTCACCCCGCTGGAGCAGGGCCCGTTGCGCACCGAGCTGATCAGCATGGCCGCCCGGGACGGGGTTCCGGTGCGCGACGTGCTGGTCGCTGACGCCTCCCGGCGCACCAAGGCGGTCAACGCGTACGTCTCGGGTCTGGGGCCCACCCGGCGGGTCGTGGTCTACGACACGCTGCTGCGCGAGGCGACCCCCGACGAGGTGACCGCCGTCGTGGCGCACGAGTTGGGGCACGCGAAGGACCGGGACGTCGCGGCCGGCACGTTGACCGGGGCGCTGGGTGCCGCTGCCGCAGTGGTGGCGCTCTACCTGCTCGGCTCGTGGGCGCCGCTGCTGCGCCTCGCCAACGTCGACTCGGTCGCCCAACCGCGCGCGTTTCCGCTGCTGCTCGCCCTGGTCACCGTGACCGGGCTGGTCGCCGCTCCGGTGCAGGCGCTGATGTCCCGTCGGGTGGAGGCGCGGGCCGACGCGCACGCGCTCGCGCTCACCGGCGACCCGGCGGCCTTCGAGGCGATGCAGCGCCGACTCGGCTCGGTCAACCTCGGCGACCCCGACCCGCCGCGCTGGGAATACCTCTACTCGGCCTCACACCCGTCCACCGTGGAGCGGATGGCCGCCGCCCGCGCCTATGCCCGGGAGGCCGGCCGGTGAGCCGCACCCTGCTGATCACCAACGACTTTCCGCCGCGTCCCGGCGGCATCCAGTCCTTCGTGCACAACCTCGCGGTGCGTCAGCCCGCCGGCTCGGTCGTGGTCTACGCGTCGAGCTGGCGGGGGGCCGAGAAGTTCGACGCCGACCAACCGTTCGAGGTCATCCGGGAGCGCACCAAGGTGCTGCTGCCCACCCCGCTGATCGCCCGCCGGGCGGCCCGGCTGGCCCGCGCGTACGACTGCGACACCGTGTGGTTCGGCGCGGCGGCCCCGCTCGGGCTGCTCGCCGCCGGCCTGCGTCGGCGGGCCGGGGTGCGCCGCGTGGTGGCGCAGACCCACGGCCACGAGGTCGGGTGGGCCGCGGTGCCCGCCGCCCGGCCGGCGCTGCGGCGGATCGGTCGTGGCGTCGACGTCACCACCTACCTCGGCGAGTACACCCGCAGCCGGCTGGCCCGGGTGTTGGACGGGCTGACCGACCTGCGCCGGCTGGCGCCCGGGGTCGACGTGGACACCTACCACCCGACGGTGAGCGGCGATCCGGTCCGGGCCCGGCTGGGGCTGACGGACCGGCCGGTGGTGGTCTGCGTGTCCCGGCTGGTGCCGCGCAAGGGACAGGACATGCTGATCCGGGCACTACCGGAGATCCGCCGTCGGGTGCCCGACGCGGCGCTGCTGATCGTCGGCGGCGGTCCGTACCGGGCGACCCTGGAAAAGCTGGCGCGGCAGGTCGGTGTGGAACGCGACGTGGTCTTCACCGGGTCGGTGCCGGCGGCCGACCTGCCGGCCCACTACGCGGCGGGCGACGTCTACGCGATGCCCTGCCGCACCCGCAACCGCGGGCTGGACGTGGAGGGGCTGGGCATCGTCTACCTGGAGGCGTCCGCGACCGGGCTGCCGGTGGTGGCCGGCGACTCGGGGGGCGCGCCGGACGCGGTCCGCGAGGGCGAGACCGGCTACGTGGTCGGCGGTCGGGACGTCGCCCAACTCGCCGACCGGGTGGCCCGGCTGCTCGCCGACCGCGACCTGGCCCGTCAACTGGGCGCGGCCGGGCGGGCCTGGGTGGAGCGGGAGTGGCGCTGGGAGGCGCAGGCGCAGCGGATGGCCGCACTGCTCGCGGGCTGACCGCCGGCTGGCCGCGTCGCGCGGGTCAGGTGGCCGGTGAGCGCGCAGGCGCGTAGCGGGGCACGTACTCCTGGCCGGTGAGCTGTTGGATCGCGGCCATCACCTCGTCGGTGACCACTCGGATGTCGCGGGGCCCGTGGATCCGGTCGGCGACCGGGATCGGCGGGCCGAAGCGCAGGGTGACCGGGTGCCGGCGGGGCAGCCGGGCGTCGACCGGCAGCACCTCGGCGGTGCCGAGCACGCCGACCGGGACGATCGGCACCCCGGCGTCGCGGGCCAGTCGGGTCATTCCGGTGCGGCCCCGGTAGAGCCGGCCGTCCGGGGAGCGGGTGCCCTCCGGGTAGACGGCGACCAGACCGCCGGCGCGCAGCACCGGCACGGCGGCGTCGAGGGCGCTGAGGGCGGCCCGGCCGCCGGCACGCTCGACCCGGATGGCGCCCATGCCGTTGACGATCTGCCGGTTGACCCAGCCACCCGGACCGCGGCCGGTGAAGTACTCGGCCTTGGCCCAGAAGGTGACGTGCCGAGGGGCCGCGCTGGCCAGGAACAGCTCGTCGGCGACGGACAGGTGGTTGCCGGCGAGGATCGCGCCACTGTGGCGGGGCAGGTGCTCCAGCCCTTCGATGCGCGGTCGCCAGGCCAGCCGCAGCGTGGTGCCGACGGTCAGCTTCATGAGGTCGTACAGCAGGGGCACGGGTCCTCCGTGGGGTGCGGGGGTCGACGGTTCAGGAGGGGAGTGGGCCGAGGTGGGCGTCGAGCGCGGCGCGCAGCAGGGCGTCGTCGTCGGCGGCGCCGGTGGCCAGCGGCAGGCTGCCCCAGGCCCAGAGTTGGGCGATGCCGTGCAGGTTGGCCCAGAGCGCGCCGGCCAGCACCGGCGCGGGCGCGTCGGTCGGCCGGCGCACCTGGGCCACCAGGTCGGCTACGACGGCGAACAGCGGCAGGCTCGTCTCACGCAGCCGTAGCCGGCCGCTGTCCAGCAGGTCGTGCCGGAACATCAGCTCGAACATGCCGCGGTGCGTCGCCGCGAAGTCGAGGTACGTCCGGCCGAGCGCGGCGAGTCGCGCTCGCGGGGCCGGGCCGGCGTCGCGCATCGTCGCGTCGACCCGGGCGGCGAGGTCGGCGAAGCCCTCCCGGGCGATGGCGGAGAGCAGATCGACGTGGGTGGGGAAATAGCGGCGCGGCGCCCCGTGGGACACCCCTGCGCGGCGGGCGATCTCCCGCAGGGACACCGCCGACTGGCCCTCGTGCAGCACCAGCTCCACCCCGGCCGCCACCAGCCGGGCTCGTACGCCGGCCGTCTCCTCGCTCATAGACACTGTCTACCAGAAGGTAGTAGACGCTGTCTACGCAGGCGGGTCCCGGGACGCACCCGGGTCGGCCAGGAGTTGGACGCGCTGCGCGGCAGCTCAGCGCATCCGGGCCAGGATCCGGTCGGCGGGAGCCGGTCGGCCGAAGTGCCAGCCCTGGGCGGCGTCGCAGCCGATCGCGCGCAACCGCTCGGCCTGCCCGGCGGTCTCGACCCCCTCGGCGGTCACCGTCAGATCCAGCGCGTGCGCCAGCGAGACCAGCGAGGCGAGGATCCGCTCGTCGGTACGGCCGACCGCTGGCGACCGCAGCCCGGCCACGAACTCCCCGGCCACCTTCAGCTCGGTCACCGGCAGATCCCGCAGGTACGCGAGATTGCTGTAGCCGGTGCCGAAGTCGTCGATGGCGATCCGCACACCGAGGTCGGCCAGCACCCGCAGGGCACGCACCGGCTCTTCGGCGGTGCTCATCATGGTGCTCTCGGTGATCTCCAGTTGGAGCCGGTCCGGCGGCAGCCCGGTCTGTCGGAGCAGGGCACGTACCTCCTGCACCAACCCGGGCCGGTGCACCTGCCGGACCGCCAGGTTGACGCTCACGAACGGCGCATCCTCCCCGGCGACCGACCAGGCCTTCGCCTCCCGGCACGCCTCGGCCAGCACCCAACCGCCCAGCGGCACGATGAGGCCGGTCTCCTCGGCCAACCCGATGAAGCTGTCCGGATGCAGCACCCCCAGCTTCGGGTGCCGCCAACGGACCAGCGCCTCCACGCCGACCAGCCGGCCGTCGCGTAGCGAGGTCAGCGGCTGGTAGTCGAGGTAGAACTCGCCCCGCTCCAGGGCGGCCGGGATGGCCGCGGAGAGGGCGTACCGGGCCAGCTCGCGCCGGTTGCGTTCGGCGTCGTAGAGCTCCCAGCGTGACCCGCCGGCCGACTTCGCCCAGTGCAGGGTGCTGTCGGCGGCGCGCATCAGGTCGGAGGGGTTGGCACCGGCCACCTGACGCTCCACGATGCCCATGCTCGCCGAGACCTGGAGTTCGTGCCCGTCGACCAGCGCCGGGGTCCGAACCGCGTCCAGCGCGGCCTCGGCCACCTTCACCATGTCGTCGGTGCCACCGGTCTGTTCCACCAGGATGACGAACTCGTCCCCACCGAGCCGGGCCACCAGGTGCTCGCCCAGGGCCTGGCACAGCCGCTCGGCCACCGCGGTCAGCAGCCGGTCGCCGACCTGGTGCCCCAGGGTGTCGTTGACGACCTTGAACCGGTCCAGGTCGAGGAAGCACACCCCGAGCCGCTCCGCGCCCCGGCCCGGCTCGTCGAGCACGGCGGCGAGCCGCTCGGTGAACAGCGTCCGGTTCGGCAGGCCGGTGAGCGGGTCGTGTGTGGCCTGGTGCCGGAACCGCGCCTCGCTGGCCCGCAGCGCGCGCTCGGCCTGTGTGCGGGCCATCATGGCGGCCCGGCGGATCGCCTCCTGCTCGTCGAGCGTCCGGTCCCGCAACGCGCGGGCGTAGCCGGTCGCCACGGCGGCCAGCAGCCGCGCCATCCGGTCCTCGACGTCCTCCGCCACCAGCCCCAGGTCGCGGACCAGCCGGAGCTGGATGACCTCGACGGTACGACCCAGCCCCTCCGCGGAGGCGATGTGCGCGGCGACCATCTCGGCACCGACCCGGTGCCCGGCACGCAGGTCGAACCGCTCGGCGAGCAGTGCGCCGGCCAACTCGCCGGTGAGCCGGTGCAGCAGGGACTCCAGCTGGGCCTGGGTCATCGGCAGGTAGCTGGTGCCGGAGACCGCCTTGGCCCAGGCCCGGGCGAAGGTGCCCGGGCGGGAGGCCGCCTCGGGCGAATCAGCCACCGAGCCGCCCGACCCCACCCAGGAAGACCGCCCGCTCGGCGTCCTCCGCGCTCTCCGACGTCTCCGGCCGCCACTCCGGCACCCAGACCACCCCGGGATCGACCAGCTCGAACCCGTCGAAGAGCGCGGTCAGCTCGGCCCGGCTGCGGACCGAGAGCGGGCTGTCGGTGCGCCGGTAGACCCGTTCCGCCTCGGACCGCTCGTCCTGACTGCGCCCGTCATCGCTGGCCTGCGACATGACCAGGTAGCTGCCGGGGGCGAGCGCGTCGCGCAGGGTACGCAGCAGCTCGGCCGGTCGGTCCTCATCGGACACGAAGTGCAGCACGGCCACGATCATCACGGCCACCGGCTGGTTGAGGTCGAGCAGCCCACGGACGTCCGGGTGAGCCAGGATCTTGTCCGGGTGCCGCAGGTCCTCCTGCACCACCACCGCGCGGTCGTTGCCGTCCAGGATCTCCCGGCTGTGCGCGACCGCCACCGGGTCGACGTCCACATAGACCACGCGCGACTGCGGGTCGATCCACTGGGCGATCTCGTGCACGTTGCCGACGGTGGGGATGCCCGAGCCGATGTCCAGGAACTGCCGGACGCCGGCGTCGGCGAGGTGGTGCACCGCCCGGCGCAGGAACGCCCGGTTGGCCTGCGCCATCAGCGGCGCCTCCGGCACCGCGGCCACCATCGCCTGGGCTGCCGCACGATCGGCGGCGAAGTTGTGCGAGCCACCGAGGTAGTAGTCGTACATCCGCGCGACGCTCGGGCGCTCGATGTCGATGGTGTCGGGTGCCCAGTCCGGCCGCTGCATGCGCTCACCCCTTGAATTGGCGACGCGAGGATCCTCGCCCGCGCGGGTATTCTGCCCCCGACCTACCCGCCAGACCATAGCCTGTCGCCAGGTTGCCGCCGACGTCGGTCGATATGCGAAGTCCGCGCCAGCCAGAGGCTGGCGCGGACCTGGGTCGCGGCGCCCCGCTCGACGAGCGGGTCTCCATCAGAACTTCGGCGCGTCCGGTGCCTCGAGCAGGCCGAGCCGGAGCGCGGTCATCAGCGCCTGCGCCCGGTTGGCCGCCCCGAGCTTCTCGTAGAGCTTCGAGATGTGCGTCTTGGCCGTGGACTCGCTGACGAACAACTGCTTGGCGATGCCGGCCACGCTCATCCCGTCGGCGAGCAGCCGCAGCACCTGACCCTCGCGGGGGGAGAGCTGCGGACCGGACGGGGCGAGCCGGCGCTTCATCGCCTCGGCCAGATCGGCGGCGGTGAACGCGCTGGGGGAGGAGGCGGCGTGCCGGGCGGCGGCCACCACCTCGTCGGCCGGGGCGGTCTTCGGCACGAAGGCGCTCGCGCCGGCCTCCAGGGCACCGAAGAGCTGGTCGTCGCCGGCGTACATGGTCAGCACCACGATGCCCATCGACGAGCTGGACTTCCGCAGCGCGCGGGTGGCCTCCAGGCCGCTGCCGTCGGGCAGCCGCAGATCCATGATCACCACGTCCGGCTGCAGGGCGCCTGCCTGGCGTACCCCCTCCGCCGCCGTGGCGGCCTCACCGACGACCTCGAACTGGCGGTCGCGCTCGAAGGCGTGGCGCAGGCCCTTACGGATCAGGTCGTGATCGTCGACAAGGAGGACCTTGGTACGGGTGGCCGGTGTCGGACTTGTGGTCATCCTCGGATTACTCCCCTTCTGGTGCTGCGCTACCGCGCACGTTATCGCGCCGGGATGAGGTGCCGACGACGACCGCCACGGTCGTGCCGCTCGGTTGCCGCGGCCTGATCTCCAACCGGCCCCGGATACGTTCCGCCCTCTCGGCCATGATCGCAAGACCGTACCGCCCGTCGGGGCGCTGGTCAGCCATCCCCTGACCGTCATCCGACACTTCAATCTGCGCGTACGGGGGGTCTACCTCGCACGTGACCCACAGATTCGCGGCCCCGGCGTGTTTGCGCGCGTTGGTCACGGCCTCCTGCGCGATGCGCAGCAACTCGGCCTCGGTGGCCGCCGGCAGCCGCGCGGTGGACTCGTCCAACGACAGGTGCACCCGCAGCCCGCCGGACGCGCCGACGGTGCGCGCGTACTCGGCGATCGCCGCGGCCAGACCGCCGTGCCGGTCCACTTCGCTGCGCAGCTCGAACAGGCTGAGCCGCAGCTCGGTGATCACACGGGTCACCTCGCCGCGCAGCGTCCGCAGCGCCTCGGCGGTCTCCTCGGCGTCGTCGAAGACGGTGGCCATGGCGTTGTCGATGCCGTAGCCGACCATCACCAGCTCCTGCGCCACCCCGTCGTGGATCTCCCGGGCCAGCCGCTGCCGCTCCTCGTTCGTGGCCAGCGAGCGGACCTCGTCGAAGAGCAACGCCGCCTCCAGCCGCAGCGCGGCCGGCTGGGTCAACGCGGTCACCCGGGACACCACCGGCGGCGGGTACGCGTGCGCGGCGTCCGCCTCCAGCACCACCAGACCCACGGTGCGCACCCCGGCGACCAGCGGCACGATCAGTGCGGAGACGTCGCCGCCCCGGTGCGAGCGGGACTGCGACCGGGCGGCGGTCTGCGCCTGCTGGCTGGCCCAGGCGTCGGCGATCGCCGAGTCCGCGTCCAGCGTCGTCTCCCAGTCGACCCGCTCCACGCCGACCTGTGCGAGCACCACGAGCCGGCCACCGCCGCTGGCCGACAGCACCGCGGCCCGGTCGGCCCGGGACACCGTCCGCAGTTCCTCCAGCAGGTGCTCGGAGATGCCGCCCGGGTCCAGGGTCGCTCCGGGCAGCTGCCGGGCCACCGTGCGGAGCTGGGTCAGCAGCCGGGTTGCCTCGGCGTACGGCTGGGGCTTGCCCTCACCGCGGACGGCCATCAGCCGGTGCAGGGTGCCGGCGGCGTAGAGCCCCAGCGCGGCCAGGATCAGCCACTGGGCGCAGACCGCCAGGTAACCCAGCTGGCCGAGCTGGCGCCCACCACCGACCTCGGTCAGCGCGCCGCTGATCAGCAGGGTGGCGGCGCTGACCGCGAGCAGGGCGGCGCCCTCGGCGAAGCGGCGGCGCAGCGCGGTGACGGTGACCGGCACCGCCAGGTAGGGCAGCAGCGCCGAGGCGCCGAGCCCGTCGACCGTGCCGCCGATCGACGCGACCGCCGCCACCTGGCTCGCGGCCAGCCCCAGCACGATCACCTCGGCCACCCGGCTCAGCGGGCCGAGCAGTCGGTGCTGCGGGGCGAGCAACGCGGGCAGCCCGGCGACCGCCAGCAACACGATCCATCCGAGCTGGGCGACGTCGCGGGTGGCGAACAGGGTCAGGACGGCGACCAGCGCCAGCATCACCAGGCGCGCGGCCGCGGCGAGGGGATGCGGGTGTGGTGCGGCGGTTGTGGATGCGGGCACGTGACGGATGGTAGTCAGCCCCGGTAGATATCGGCGATCTCCGCCGCGTACGTCTTGTGGACGACCTGACGCTTGACCTTCAGCGACGGGGTCAACTCGCCGGTGGCCTCGGTGAAGTCGTGGGGCAGGATCCGGAACACCTTGATGGCCTCGGCCTTGGAGACGGCCTGGTTCGCGGCGTCGATGGCGGCCTGGATCTCCTTACGCAGACCCTCGTGCTCACGCAACTGCTCGACGGAGGTGTCGGCGGGCAACCCGGCCGACTCCAGCCACGTCGGCAGCGCCTCCTCGTCGACGGTGACCAGCGCGGCGATGAACGGCTTGCGGTCGCCGACCACCACGCACTGGCTGATCAACGGGTGCGCCCGGATCACGTCCTCGAGCACCGCCGGGGCGACGTTCTTGCCGCCGGCGGTCACGATCAACTCCTTCTTCCGGCCGGTGATGCTCAGGTAACCGTCGGCGTCGAGCTGGCCGAGGTCGCCGGTGCGGAACCAGCCGTCGGCGGTGAGCGCCTCGGCGGTCGCCGCCTCGTTGTTCCAGTAGCCCTGAAAGACCGGGTCGCCGGAGATCAGGATTTCGCCGTCGTCGTCGATCCGCACGGTCACGCCCGGCAGCGGGCGGCCGACGGTGCCGATCCTGGTGCCGGCGGGCAGGTTCGCCGCGGCGGCCGCCGAGGTCTCGGTCAGCCCGTAGCCCTCCAGGACCGTCACGCCGATGCCGCGGAAGAAGTGACCGAGTCGGGCGCCGAGCGGCGCACCGCCGGAGACGGCGTCGCGGCACCGGCCGCCGAGCGCGGCACGCAGCTTGACGTAGACCAGCCGGTCGAAGACCGCGTGCTGGGCGCGCAGCGCCAGGCCGGGCCCGCGCGGGGTCTCCAGCGCCTCGCTGTACGCGACGGCGACCTGCTCGGCGCGGGCGAAGATGCCGCCCTTGCCGTCGGCTTCGGCCTTCTGCTTGGCCGCGTTGTAGACCTTCTCGAACACCCGGGGTACGGAGAGCACGAAGGTCGGCCGGAACTCCTGCAGCTCGGCGACCAGGTTCTTGGTGTCGGGGCAGTGCGCCATGGTGGCCCGGGCCTGCACCACGCCGATCTGGATGAGGCGGGCGAAGACGTGCGCCAACGGCAGGAAGAGCAGGGTGGCGGCACCCTCGTTGAACAGGTTCGGCAGCACCGGCACCGCGTTGGCGATGTCGGCGTACAGGTTGCGGTGGGTGAGCGCGCAGCCCTTGGGTCGCCCGGTGGTGCCGCTGGTGTAGACGATGGTGGCCAGGTCGCCGGCGTGGACGGCCTTGCGGCGCAGCTCCACCTCGGTCGCCTCGATCGCGGCGCCGGCCGCGACCAGCTCGTCGACCCCGCCGACCTCGATCTGCCAGACCTGCTCCAACTCGGGCAGTCGGTCCCGGACGCTCGCGATCAGCGTGGCGTGCGCCTCGGTCTCCACCACGAGGGCGACCGCGCCGGAGTCGGCGAGGATCCAGGCGGCCTGCTCGGCGCTGGACGTCTCGTAGATCGGCACGGTGACCGCGCCGGCCGCCCAGATGGCGTAGTCGAGCAGGGTCCACTCGTAGCGGGTGCGGCTCATCAGCGCGACCCGGGCGCCCGGCTGGACGCCAGCGGCGATCAGCCCGCCGGCCACCGCCACCACCTCGTCCCGGAACTGGCGGCAGGTCACCTCGGCCCAGGTGGTGCCGGTGCTGTCGGCGGTGGGGGTGCGGCGGGCGAACTGGACGGCATCCGGCGCGATCTCGGCGTTGTCCCAGACCGGATCGGTGAGGTTGGCCGCGTCGCCAACGGTGACGATCGGTGGAACGGAGAACTCGCGCACCTGCACTCCTTCGTGCTCGCACTGGCCAGGCCGGTCGCCCCTGGGGCATCGGCTCTGTCGAAACCTACCCGGCGGGGACGGCGCGGCGCGCGGCCGGTGCCCGCCGGGTAGCCTCGCCCCATGGCGGACTCCTCCACCCAGTCGATCATCATCGGCGCGGCACCGGACCGGGTCGCGGCGGTCATCTGCGACTTCGCGAGCTACCCGGAATGGACCGAGGCGGTGCGCCGCGCCGAGGTCGTCGAGGAGTACGAGGACGGCTACGCGAGCCAGGTGCACTTCACCATCGACGCCGGGGTGATGGCCGACGAGTACGTGCTCGCCTACGAGTACGCCGAGGACCTGTCCCGGATCGAGTGGCACCTGACCGCTCCGTCGAAGATGCAGAAGAGCCAGCGTGGTTCGTACGACCTGGTGGGCAACCCGGACGGCGGCACCACGGTGACCTACACCCTGGAGGTCGAGCTGTCCGTGGGGATGCTCGGCATGTTCCGGCGCAAGGCCGAAAAGATGATCATGGACACCGCGTTGAAGCAGCTCAAGCTCCGGGTAGAAGCACCTGGTGCGGCGCAGTGACGCGTCCGGCGGCACGGTAGAGGAGCCGAGGGTGGGCGGAACGGATCCGGGTTCGGCCCGGGAAGAGGCGGAGCGGCTGGTCGCCACCCTGCTCGCGGGGGCACGGATGGCCTCCAGCGGGTCGGCCGGCGCCGCGTGGGGTCCGCTGGGCGGGATGCTGGCCGGTGTCCTCGGTCACAGCGCCGCCCCGGACGGCCGTCCGGGCACTGGCGGTGGTTTCGCCACCGGTTCGGCGGAGTGCTGCGTCTGCCCGGTCTGTCGGGGCATCGCCGCGTTGCGTGACCCGAGTCCGGAGTTCGCCGAACGACTCGCCACCGGCGCGGGTGACCTGGCGGCCGGCGTGGCCAGCCTGTTGCGCGCGTTCACCCCGGCGGAGCCACCCGCGGCCGATCCTCCGGCGACACCCGCCCCGCCCCGGCCGGGGCCCACCGCTGCTGCCGACGCGACCACCGTCGACGAGGCCCCCGAGCACGTCCCGGCCGACCGGCCCGCCGGGCCCGCCGCCGACCGCGTGTGGCGCGATGCCACCCGTACCGGGCATGATTCTCAGCCGGCGCCGGAGCGGGACGTCTGGTCGGTCGCCACCCGGACCGCGGACCCACTCGCCCCGACCGTCGCACCACCCGTCGACGAGGCCGGGCCGGTGGCCGTACCGGCGCCGACCAGCCGACCCGTGGTGCCCGCGTCGCGGGTGCCCGACGGCACCGGCGCGGACGCGCCGGGCGACGGCGCCTGAGCGCGGGACATCCCGACCCGGACCGGCATGTCGCCGGAACGCGGGCGGACAGCAGAGGGGAGCGGCAGCGGTGACGCTGACCATCGGAGTCGACGTCGGTGGCACCAAGGTGGCCGGCGGTGTCGTGGACGACACCGGCAAGGTCCTCGTGCAGGCCCGACGGGACACTCCCGCCGATGACGTCGGCAAGACCCGGGACGTCATCATCGAGCTGGTCGGCGAGCTGGCAGCCGGGCGGACGATCGAGTCGGTCGGCATCGGCGCGGCCGGCTGGATCGACGCCACCCGCTCGACCGTGCTCTTCGCCCCCAACCTGGCATGGCGGGACGAGCCGCTGCGCGAGTACGTCGGCACCGCGGTCGGCCTGCCGGTGATCGTGGAGAACGACGCCAACGTGGCCGCCTGGGCGGAGTTCCGCTACGGCGCGGCCCGCGACGCCGACGACTCGATGGTCATGTTCACCATCGGCACCGGCGTCGGCGGCGGCATCGTGCTCGGCGGCGAGCTGGTGCGCGGCTCGCACGGCATCGCGGCGGAGCTGGGCCACATGCTGGCCGTGCCGGACGGGCACCAGTGCGGCTGCGGCCGGCTGGGCTGCATCGAGCAGTACGCCAGCGGCAGCGCCCTGGTCCGCTTCGCCCGGGCCGGTGCCCGGCAGGAGCCGCAGCGGGGCACCGCACTGCTGGAGCTGGCCGGCGGTGACGCCGAGGCGATCACCGGCCACATGGTGACCGCCGCCGCGCAGGACGGCGACCCGGTGTCCGCCGAGGCGTTCGCGCAGATCGGCCGATGGCTGGGCACCAGCCTCGCCGACATGGCGCAGATCCTCGACCCGCAGATCCTGGTGGTCGGGGGCGGCGTGATCGACGCCGGTGACCTGCTGCTCGGCCCGACCCGCCGCTCGTACCTCGACGCGCTGTCCCAGCGGGGCCGGCTGCCGGTGGCGGAGATCGTCCCCGCCGAGCTGGGCAACAGCGCCGGGGTGATCGGCGCCGCCGACCTGGCCCGCCGGATCTGAGGCGGGCCGGGATGGGCCAGGAAGCCGGCGTGCCGCTGCGCGTCGTGTCGTACAACATCCACAGCCAGCGCGACGACACCGCCGCGCTGGCGGCGGTGGTCCGGGCCGCGACGCCGGACGTGGTCATCGTGCAGGAGGGGCCGCGCCGTTTCCGGTGGCGGCAGAAGTCCGCCACGTTGGCCGAGTCGTTCGGCCTGGTGGTGGCTGCCGGTGGGTTGCCCGCGCTGGGCAACCTGCTGCTGACCAGCCTGCGAGTGCAGGTGCGTGGCACTAGATGCCAGCGCTTCCCGCTCACCCCGGGCCGGCACCTGCGCGGTGCCGCGTACGCCGAGTGCCGGGTCGGCGGCGCCCGGTTCACCCTCGCCGGCTCCCACCTGTCCACCGATCCGGTCGAGCGCCCGGCGCAGGCCGCGGAGTTCAAGCGCGGGCTGGACGAGGCGAGCAGCCCGGTGCTGGCCGGGGCCGACCTGAACGAGGGCCCGGACGGACCGGCGTGGGCCACCGTGGCGCGCGGGCTGACCGACGCCGCCGTGGCGGCCGACCGTGCGGACCGGGTCACCTACTCCTGCGCCGAGCCGCGTCGGCGCATCGACGCGCTCTTCGTCGACCCGCGGATCACCGTGGTCGACTACGACGTGGTGGACACCCCGCAGACACGGCGGGCCAGCGACCACTTCCCGGTCCTGGTCGACCTGCTGCTGCCCACCACCGGCTGACCCCCCGACCGCGCGACCCGTCGATCCGTCCGCGCCGGGGCTGGACATCCGGCTCTGATGTGGAGAGGATTTCGCGGCGACCGGCACGAGTGCCGCACAAAAGGAGATGTCCCGGTGTCCACCTCCACCGACCACGGCCGGCCCGACCCGGAAGCGACCTCGTCCGCGTTGAGCCGCGACGGCCGCCCGGTCTCCGACCGGGGCGACACGGTCTGCGTCATCGGGGCCGGAGCCAGCGGCCTGACCGCCATCAAGAACCTGCGTGAGCACGGGTTCGGCGTGGACTGCTACGAGCGGGAGACCGGCGTCGGCGGTGCCTGGAACTGGCGGCACGACCGCAGTCCGGTGTACGCCAGCACGCACCTGCTGTCGTCCAAGCCGTTCACCCAGTTCCCCGACTTCCCGATGCCGGACTCCTGGCCGGACTACCCGCACCACAGCCAGTTGCTCGGCTACTTCGAGCGGTACGCCGACCACTTCGACCTGCGCTCGCACATCTGGTTCGGCACCGAGGTGATCCGGGTCGAGCCGGCCGCGGGAGACCGCTGGGACGTGACCACCCGCTCCACCGGTGGGTACGGGCCGGAGCGCACCTCCCAGTACGCCGCCGTGGTGATCGCCAACGGCCACAACTGGTCGCCCAAGCTGCCCCGCTACGAGGGGCTGGAAGAGTTCCGCGGCGAGATCATGCATGCCTCGTCCTACAAGGACCCGGCGCAGCTGCGCGGCAAGCGGGTGCTGGTGGTCGGCGCCGGCAACACCGGCTGCGACATCGCGGTCGAGGCCGCCCAGCAGGCGTCGGCCTGTTGGCACTCCACGCGGCGCGGCTACTGGTACGCCCCGAAGTACGTGCTCGGCCGCCCGGCCGACCAGGTCAACGACTCGCTGCTGGCGCTGCGCGTGCCGCTGCGGGTCCGCCAGTGGCTCTACCACTGGACGCTGCGGCTGACCGTCGGCGACCTGACCCGCTTCGGCCTGCCCAAGCCCGACCACCGGGTGTACGAGACGCACCCGATCGCGAACAGCCAGCTCGTCTACTACGTGGGCCACGGGCAGATCGGCCCGGTGCCCGACGTCGCGCGCTTCCGCCCGTACGCCGTGGAGCTGGCCGACGGCCGCGAGATCGACCCGGATCTGGTCATCTTCGCGACCGGCTACCTGCCGCGCTTCGAGTTCCTCGACGCGTCGGTGTTCGGCGACAGCGCCGGCGTCGGTCGGCCCACGTTGTGGCTCAACGCCTTCACCCCGGGGCACCCGACGCTGGCGGTGGCCGGTCTGCTGCAGCCGGACTCCGGGATGTTCACCCTGGCGCACTGGCAGACGGTGCTCATCGCCCGGCTGCTGCAGGCCCGCCGGGACCGGCCGGAGCGGGCCGCGGCGTTCGCGCAGCGGGTGCGCGACCGGGCCGGGGAACGCTACTCCGCGCAGGTCAAGGACAGCAGCCGGCACTGGTTCGAGGTCGGTCACGCCGACTACCTGCGCGCCGTCGAGCGCGCCCTGCACGACCTGGAGAGCAAATGAGCGAGCTGCGGATCATGCGGGGGCGGGAGTGGTCCCGCCCGGTCCGGCCGGCCCGGCGCGAGGTGCTCAGCGCCACGCCTGAGCTGGAGGAGGGGCGGCCGCCGCTGCTCTTCGTTCCCGGCTTCGGGCACGGCGCGTGGGCGTTCGCCGAGCACTGGCTGGGGCACGCGGCTCAGCGCGGGTTCCCGGCGCACGCGGTGAGTCTGCGGGGGCACGGCGGCAGCGAGCCGGCGCCGGACGCGACGCTGCGCGCGTACGCCCATGATGTGGTCCAGGTGGCCGCGGGCCTGCCGCGTCAGGCGGTGCTGGTGGGGCACGGCGCCGGGGCTCTGGTGGTGGCGCACGCGCTGGCCCGCTACCCGGCGCGGGGTGCGGTGCTCGTGGCGCCGGTCTTCGGCGGCTGGGGAGTGCTCGGTACGGCGCTGCGTCGTAATCCGGCCGGCACGCTGCCGGCGGCGTTCGGTGGGCCGCTGCGGCTCAGCCGTGGGCAGTTGTTCAGCCGTGAGCTGCCCGACGCGGAGGCCCGCCAGTACGTCGGTCGGCTCGGTCGGGCCGGCCGCCGGGCGCAGTGGTCGCTGCTGGGCTCGCCGCACGCCGAGCCGGCCGTGGGCGCGCCGCCGATGCTGGTGCTGGGCAGCCCCGACGACCGGGTGGTGCCGACGTCGGCGTTGAACCGGGTGGCCCGCCAGTACGGTTCGGCTCCGCTGCTCTTCCCCGGCATGGGGCACGATCTGATGCTGGACGCGCGCTGGTCGGAGCCGATCGACGCCATACTGGACTGGCTGGAAAAGGAGCCGGCGGCGCGCTGAGGAGACCAGGCGCTCAGCCGCCGGCGGGGTGGGTGGCCGGGGTGGCCCGGCTCGCCGGGCTCGGCACCCGGACGGCCTCCGGGGTGCCGTCGGCGCTGGTCAGGCGGCCGACCAGGGCACCGTTCTCGTCCAGGGCGCTCAGGTAGGAGCGGGCCCAGGCCCGGATGTCGTGCCGGTGCAGGTGCGCGCGCATGGCCCGCATCCGCTCGGTGACGTCGGCCGGGCTCGCCCGCAGCGCCGCCCGGAGACCCTGCTTGAGCCCCTCCAGGTCGTGCGGGTTGACCAGGTACGCCTGGGACAGCTCGGCGGCGGTGCCGGCGAACTCGCTGAGCAGCAGCGCGCCGTTGTCGTCCACCCGGGCGGCGACGTACTCCTTCGCGACCAGGTTCATGCCGTCGCGCAGCGGGGTTACCGCCATCACGTCGGCCACCCGGTAGAGCGCGGCCAGCTCGGCCCGGTCGAAGGGCTGGGTGAGGTAGTGGATCGCGGGTTCGCCGACCCGGCCGAACTCGCCGTTGATCCGGCCCACCTCGCGCTCGATCCGTTCGCGGAGGATCTGGTACTGGCCGACGCGCTCCCGGCTCGGCATGGCGACCTGCACCAGCACCGTGTCGCGGACCTTCACGTCGCCGCTGGCGAGCAGCTCGCTGTACGCCTTGAGCCGCTGCTCGATGCCCTTGGTGTAATCCATCCGGTCCACGCTGAGGATGACCTGGCGGGGGTCGCCGAGATCCTGGCGCAGCCGGCGGGCCCGGGCCGCCACATCGGGGCGGGCGGCGAGCGCGGCCATCTCGGCGGTGTCGATGCTGACCGGGAACGCGCCGATGCGCACCACCCGGTCGTCGACGCCGATCCGTCGGTCGGTCGCCGGCAGCTCCAGCACCTTCGCCACCAACTGGGCGAAGTTGTGCGCCGCCTGGGCGCGCTGGAAGCCGATCAGGTCGGCGCCGAGCATTCCGCGCAGCAGCTCGGCGCGGCGGGGAAGCTGCATGAACAGCTCCGGCGGCGGGAACGGCACGTGCAGGAAGAACCCGATGCGCAGATCCGGTCGGAGTGCGCGGAGCAGGCCGGGGACGAGGTGCAGGTGGTAATCCTGCACCCAGACCACCCCGCCGGGCTCGGCCACCTCGGCGGTCGCCTCGGCGAAGCGCTGGTTGACCCGCTGGTACGCCTCCCACCACCGGCGATGGTGCTGCGGTTGCTCGACGGCGTCGTGGTAGAGCGGCCAGAGGGTGGCGTTGGCGAACCCCTCGTAGTGGTCGCGCAGATCCTCCTGGGTGAGGGCGACCGTGTGCATCCGGACCCCGTCCACGTCCGGCAGCGTGGGGGCCGGCCCGGTGCCGCCGGCCCAGCCGACCCACGTCGCCGGGGTGTGCTTCAGCAGGGGGTGCAGAGCGCTGACCAGCCCTCCTGGGCTGCGCCGCCACTCGCAGGCCCCGTCGGGCGCCAGATCGTCGTCGACGGGAAGGCGGTTTGCTACCACCACGAGGGAACTCTGTCGCATCTCGGGCATTCCGATCAGCAGAGGACTGACCGCCACGAGCAAGGAAAAACCGGTCAGTCAGCGGGGGAAGTGACGTACAACGGTATTCCTACTGACAGTAAGTTACACCACTGTTACGGCCCGGGCGGGGCGACGTCGTCCCGGGATGCGGTCCGGCAGCCGGCGTGCCAGCGTCAGACGACGGCGCCGTCGTCCGGGTCGTGATCGTCCTCGTCGCCGGGGCGCAGCCGCCAGATCAGCGTGACGAAGCCGGCCAGGATGCCGGTGAACCCGAACAGAGTGACCGCCGAGCGGTCCACCGGGAGCAGCGACGGGAAGAGGAAGAGCGCGAACCCGAGGACCACACTGAGGGCGCCGACCACCGCGTACTTGGAGACCCGGGGCAGCGGCGGCGGAGGGGGCGGGTGGTAGCCCTCGTCCTCGTCGTCGTCGGGCAGGTCCGCGCCGAAGGTGTCCAGCCCGTCCAGCAGCGAGGGCTCGTCGGGCCGGGTGCCACGCCCGATCGAGATCCCGGAGATGTCGGTGGCGGACGGCAGCCGGCGGACGTCGGTGGCGGTCGGCCCCGCCTCGTCGCCGCCGCCCGAGCGGGGCAGCGGGCCGGCGGCCGGCCCGTCGCGGTCGTCCACGTCCTCGGCGGCGGGCCACGGGTGCTCGCCGGCCGTCGAGGTGGTGTGAAAGCCGGCGACGATCCGTGCCCACTCGGCGTCGATGTCCGGTTCGTCGCGGCTCGGCTGCTCGGGAGTGGCCTCGTCGGCGAGCTGCGTGAGGTAGTCGCGTGCGGTGGTCAGGTGCGAACGGTCGACGTAGAGCCGGTCGACCGGCCGGGGCGGGACGGTGGTGGTGCGGGTGACCGGGTTGAGATCGGCGGAAGGTTGCAGGTAGGCGGCGATGCCGCCGGCGGCCAGCACGTCGAGCAGGTGCTCACCGACCCGCGGATCGACGTCGCCGACCACGGCGTACTCGTTCGCGTCGAGCCCGTTGTCCCGCCGTCCCCGGCGGGCCCCACCCGCTGACACCCGGACATCCTCCTCAACGCGCCTTCCGGCGCGGCCCCTCGGCGCCCCGTCCGTACGCCGTGCTCTGAATCGTGACACGTCAGGGCCCGGTTCCGGGAGTGCGTTGTGTCGCGTCTTCCAAAGTCGGGGACCCGCCCGCTGGTCGCGGCGGTGCACGTTTGTCCGTTCTTGCTCATCATCTGCCAACTGGAGGAGGCGCGATCAGGACGAGTCAGACCCGACCTTCGTCCGTTGTGGTGAGAGTCCGCGCTTCGTAGGCTCGTCGGCGACGGCGGCACCGCCCGGCGGGTACGCCGCACGGGCGAGGGCGCCGTCCTGACCACGCCACGGGAAGGACGCCGGTGCTGTACTGGCTGTTGAAGTACGTCATCCTCGGTCCGCTGCTCAAGCTGATCTTCCGCCCGCAGGTGGAGGGGCTGCACCACGTGCCGGGGGACGGGCCGGTGATCCTGGCCAGCAACCACCTCTCCTTCTCCGACTCGATCTTCACCCCGTTGATCACCCCGCGGAAGGTCACCTTCGTGGCCAAGGCCGAGTACTTCACCGGCAAGGGGATCAAGGGCTGGCTGACCAAGATGTTCTTCGTCGGCACCGGCACCATCCCGGTGGACCGCTCCGGGGGCCGAGCGGCCCGCGCCGCGCTGGACACCCAGTTGCAGGTGCTGCGCGCCGGGGGAGTGGCCGGCATCTACCCGGAGGGCACCCGATCCCCGGACGGGCGGCTCTACCGGGGCAAGACCGGGGTGGCCCGGCTCGCGCTCGAGAGCGGCGCGGTGGTGGTGCCGGTGGCGATGCTCAACGCCGACGAGATCCAACCGCCGGGCAAGCTCATCCCCAAGATCGACCGAGTGCGCATCCGCTTCGGCGCGCCGCTGAGCTTCTCCCGCTACGACGGGTTGGCCGGCGACCGGTTCGTCGAACGCGCGGTCACCGACGAGATCATGTACGAGTTGATGGAGCTCTCCGGTCGGGAGTACGTCGACATCTACGCGCAGAAGCTCAAGGAGCCCGCACCGGTCGCCGCCTGAGCCCGTGCCGCGCAGCCGCGCGCGAGCCGTCGCGGTCGGGTCAACAGGCCACCGCCGGCCCGGTCGGGGTGATCGGCCGGCCGGCCAGCGCGAGCAGCCCGGGGGCGTCGTTGCGCAGGGCGAAGGTGCGCACCTCGGCGCGCGGCGCCCGGGCGGCCGCCGGGTCGCCCGCGAGGCTCAGCTCCGCCGCCGCGAACGCCAGCGCCAGCATCCGGTCGCTGACGTCGGGGATCCGGCCGTAGGTCTCGGCAGCGGCCAGGTGCAGCTCCGCCGAGCGCCGGTGGTCGCCGTCGGCTGCGGCCAGGGCCGCCGTCACGGTCCGCAACCCGGCCTCCGACCAGGGCGTACGGTGGCCGACCCGATCGAGCATCGTCCGGACCCGCACCGCGGTGTCCCGGCCGGCAAGTGCGGCGGCGTACGCGGCGGCGGCGATCCACTCCCCGCTGGCCAGCGCCGGCACCGCCGACCAGGACCGGTCCAGCTCGTCGATCAACTCCGCCGCCTCGGCGCC
This sequence comes from Micromonospora sp. CPCC 205539, assembly GCF_036906815.1. Taxonomy (NCBI): domain Bacteria; kingdom Bacillati; phylum Actinomycetota; class Actinomycetes; order Micromonosporales; family Micromonosporaceae; genus Micromonospora; species Micromonospora sp. CPCC 205539. The sequence goes on from NZ_JBAKHW010000030.1 coordinate 39,812, forward strand.
CCGATCCTGCAGGGCTCGGCACAGCGCGGCCATGCTCAGCATCGTCCAGTGCAGCCGGTGGAACCCGCTGCGCCGCGCGGTCGCCAGCGCGTCATCCACGTCGTCCGGATCCTCGTCGTCGCGCAGCACCAGCAGACAGCAGCGCAGCCCTCGTACCTGCATGTCCCAGCTGCCGGTCGGAGTGTCCACGAATGCCTCCGCCGCGGCCAGCAGCCGACCGAAGTCACCGTCGAACCAGGCGCGCATCGCCTCCGCCGAGTAGCTGGTGGTCAGGGTCTGACCGCTCGCGGTGCGGGCCGGCGCCGCCGAGAGCAGGGCGTCCGAGCGCAGCCAGTCGCCCTCCTCCCGGATCGCGTACGCGAGATTCTGCGTGGCCCGGGGGAGCGCGAGCAGTTGGCCGGCGCGGCTGAACTCGACGATCGCGTGCAACTCGTCCAGGCCGACCCGGTCGCCGGAGTTGTAGCGGGCGGTCGCCGCGGTGATCCGGGCGTTGGTGCGGGTCTCGGTCAACCCCAGCCGCTCGGCGATCTCCGCCGCGGTGTCCGCCGCCGTCACGGCCGGGTCCCGTTCGTAGTTGAGCATGTGCAACCGGCCCAGCTCGGCGTACGCGTCGGCCTTCTGCGGGGTGTCCGGCAGCGGTTCGAACAGCTGCACCGCGCGGTCCAGGCAGGCCAGCGCGTCGCCGCGGTCGGCGCGCAGCCAGGCGGCCTGGCCGAGCAGCGTCCAGGCCCGGGCGGCGCAGGCGTCGTCGCCGTGGGCCAGGAGCCGGTCGGCGAGCGTGTGCACCTGCTCCGGCCCACCACCGGAGAGGAACGCGTTGCCGTCGCGGTAGAACGAGATCTCGGTGCTCAGCAGCTCCAACTGGAGCCGGCCCACCGGGTCGCCGTCGTCGGCCAGGCCGAGCGCTCGCCCGGCGTGGCTGGCCGCCGCGTCCAGGCCGTGCAGCGCGTACGCCCGCCGGGCCGCCCGGTGCAGCGCCTGCCGCGCCGGCCCGGCGTACCGCCGGACCTCCATCCCGAGGCTACGGGCGATCTCGTGCGCCGCCCAGCGGTGGTGGGCGAGGACCTCGGCCAGGTCGGTGTCGCGGCTCTGCGACAGCGCGTCGAGCCAGTCCGCGGCCCGCTCGTGCCGGGCCACCCGCTCGGTACGCGGCAGCCGCTGGTAGCAGACGTCGCGCACCAGCACGTGCCGGAACCGGAACTCGGCCTGCCCGGCCATCGTCGACGCCGACTGCTCGTGCACGAAGTCGCGCTGCTCCAGCCGGCGCAGCGAGCGCTCGACCGACTCGACCTGCTGCCCCAGGGCGGCGGCCACCGCGCCCGGCCAGAACTGCACCCCGACCACCGACGCGGCCAGCAGCACCGCGCGGTCCTTGGCGTCCAGCAGGTCCACCCGGTTGGCGATCACCGAGTGCACGCTCTCCGGCATGGTCAACTCAAGCTGCTTGTCCAGCGACCAGCCCCGCCCGGACTGGCGCAGCGCGCCCTGCTCGATCAGCATCCGCACGTACTCGTGGGCGTAGAGCGGGTTGCCGCCGGCCACCTCGATCAGCGGGCTGAGCATGTCGGCGGAGAACGCGGCCTGGCCGAACATGTGCGCGTACAGGGCGGCGATGCCGGTGTCGCGAAGCGGCGGCAAGGTGATGGTCACCGAACCGGTGATGGTGCCGGCCCAGCTCGGGTCCCGGTCGACCAGCTCCGGGCGGGCGGTGCAGAGGAGCAGCAAGGGCACCTCGCGGGCCGCCGCGCCGAGCAGCTCCACGAAGCGCAGCATCGCGTCGTCGGCCCAGTGCAGGTCCTCGAAGACCAGCACGGTGGGGCGGCGGGCGGCCATCGCCAGCAGGAAGCGCCGCCAGGCCGACTCGGCCTCCTCGGCCGGCAGCGGGGTGCCGGGCAGGCCGACCAGCGGGCGCAGCGCGTCCACCACCCGGTTGCGCTCGCCCGGGCCGATCAGCTCGCCGACGGCCGCGGCCAGCCGCTGCGCGGCGCTGCCGGCCGGGTCGGTGTCCAGGATGCCGGCCTCGGACTTGACGATGTCGGCGAGCGCGGCGAACGTGACGTTCTCCCCGAACGGCGGGCAGCGGCCGGTCTGCCAGGTCAGCGGCTCGTCGACCAGCCGGCCGGCATGCCGGTAGAGCTCCCGCAGCAGACGGCTCTTGCCGATGCCGGCCCGACCGAAGACCGTCACCACCTGCGGCAACCGGTCGCGCAGTGACCGGTGCAGGGCGTTGACCAGCATGCCCAGCTCATGTTCCCGGTCGATCAGCGGCGTGGTGTCCGGCTCCCGGTCGGTCGGCTGCTGGCGCATCGGCGACAGGGCGAGCCACACCTCGGTCGGCGACGAACGCCCGCGCAGGGTGACCGGGGGCTGCTCCTCGTAACGGATCGCGTCCTTGGTCAGGGCGTGGGTGGTGCCGCAGACCAGCACCCCGCCCGGCGGCGCGACCGACTGCATCCGGGAGGCGGTGTTCACCACGTCGCCGGCCACGATCGCCTGCCCACCGTCGCGGGCGGCGGCCACGTCGACCAACGCCTCGCCGGTGGCCACCCCGACCCGGAAGCGCAGCTCGGTGCTGCCCGTCGGCGCGAACCGGGTGAGCACCCGCTGCAACTCCAGCCCGGCCCGTACGCAGCGCAGCGCGTCGGTCTCGGTGGCGATCGGCGCGCCGAAGAGCGCCATGACCGCGTCGCCGATGTACTTCTCCACCACCCCGCCGTACTGGCCGACGACCCGACGGGCGGCGGAGAAGAACCCGGTCTGCATGCCGCGGACCTGCTCCGGGTCGGCCCGCTCGACGTACGGGGTGAAGTCGATCAGGTCGACGAAGAGCACGCTCACCCGGCGGCGGTCCTCCTGCGGGGCGACCGTGGCCCGCCGGTCCGCCCCCGGTCGGGGTGACCCGCACGACGTGCAGAACGTGACGTCCGAGGCGAGGGGACGCAGGCAGTGCGGGCACACCGCGCCGAGCTCGGCCCCGCAGCCACCGCAGAAGCGGTCGCCATCGGCGGCGGAGCGTCCACAGCGCTCGCACTGCGCGGCGATGACACCCTCCACTGACGAATCGGACGCCCACGGCGTCGCCCAGAGCGAGTATCGCCGCCGGGGCGGCTGTCAGGTACCGGGCTGTTGGTTTGTGGACAGTCAACGGCCGGCTGAGCAGCTACATTCGAGCGGCCATATTGAGGCAGCCACATGTTGAGTCAGCGACCAGAGGGGGACAGGTCAATGGTGTACGTCAAGTTGGAGAGTGACTGGACCGACGGCAACGGGGTCAGCCACTCGGCGGGCGACTCGGTCGACGTCGACGCCGCCACGCTCGCCACCCTGCAGGCCGAGGGCATCGTCATCGAGCAGTCCCACGGCCCGGAGGGTGGTGACAACGGCCCGAACAAGTGGGCCGGGCCGGGCAGCCCCGGGGTGTGACCCCGCGCCGATAACGCGACGACGCGGCCGGGTCGCCCCTGGGGTGGCCCGGCCGTTTCGTGGTCGTCCCGGTGCGCGTGTCGATCGGTCAGCGGTCGTTCATGCCGGCGCGGCGGCGCAGAGCGGCCACGTCGGTCACCACGATCCGCCGGCCCTCGGTGCGCAACCAGCCTCGGCTGGCGAAGGAGCCGATCGCCTGGTTGACGCTCTGCCGGGAGCCACCGGCCATCTCGGCCAGCTGGCTCTGGTTGAGCTCGATCGTGATCATCGGGGCCTGGCTCTCGCCGGCCAGCCGGACCAGCGTCTTGGCCACCCGCCCGGGCAGGTCGAGGAAGACGTGGTCGGCGTTCTGCTCGGTGAGCCGACGGATCAGCCCGCCCAGCGACCGCATCACCGCGTCCAGGATGCGCGGGTTGGAGTGCACCAGCTCCATGAACGCCCCTCGGGAGAGCGCGAGCGCCGCGCAGTCCTCGATGGCCTCGGCCGAGGCGGACCGGGTGGAGGCGTCGAGCAGGGAGACCTCGCCGAGCACGTCCGGTGGACGGATTACCGACAGGACAGCCCGCTCGCCGGTCGGCGCGGTGCGGAACACGGCCACCGCGCCCCGGCGCAGCACGATCAGCGACTCACCCGGGTCGTTCTCCACGAAGAGCAGCTGGCCCTTGCGGTAGGTGCGGGGGACTGCCGCGGCGATGACCCGTTGGCGCACCTCAGGCTCCAGGCCGGCGAACATCTCGACGCCCGTGAGCGCGTCACCCGGCTCCGGCAGGCGAACCTCCACGGCCCAACCCCTCCCCGGTCAAGGACCACAAACTCGCTCACCGGGCGAACAGATGGCCCTGACAAGGTGAACTGACACCAGGTCGGCGTCCGGTAGCGGTACACATCAGATCATGACGGTCCGGTCGCTTGCTGTACACCCCTCGACGCACTTCCGTGACCGTCGCGAGCTGCGGCGTACCGCAGGATAAGGGTCGATCCGGACCGTCCGCGCGGGTCGTCGCCGGTCCGGGCGTGCCGGACCCGGGCCCCGCCGCCCACCGCCCGTCGGCGGTGGGCGAGGATGGCCGGAATGGTCTACCGCTACTTTTACGACTGCGAGTTCATCGAGGACGGCCGGATCGTCGACCTCGTCTCGATCGGCGTCATCGACGAGTACGGCCGCGAGTTCTACGCGGTCTCCACCGAGTTCGACGACTCCCGTGCCGTGCCCTGGGTCCGCCGCAACGTGTTGGACAAGCTTCCCTCGCCAGCGGACCGGGCCTGGCGCTCGCGGGAGCGCATCCGCGACGACCTGTACGACTTCCTGATCGAACCGGTCCGGGACCGGCCGGGTGAGCAGATCGAGCTGTGGGCCTGGTACGCCGCGTACGACCATGTGGTGCTCGCCCAGCTCTGGGGTGCGATGCCGGCGCTGCCGCGGGAGATCCCGCGGTTCACCAAGGACCTGCGGCAGCTCTGGGACGACCGTGGTCGGCCCGCCCTGCCGGACGCGGACGCGGCCCGACACGACGCCCTGGTCGATGCCCGGCACAACCTGGCCCGTTGGCGGGCGATGACGGCAAGCTGAGCGGCGGCCGCAGGTGAGCGGCCGTCACGCCGAAGGTTTGACCGGTTCTGTCCAGGGCATCGTTCGGCCAGTCGAGCCGAGGGAGAGTGCCATGAGCAATGAGCCGACCAGCGCCGCCGAGGCCCGCAGCCGGGTCACCGAGCTGGCCCGGGCCGCCCGGATCTGCATGTTGACCACGATCGCCGTCGACGGGCGGCAGATGAGCCGGCCGATGGGGCTGCAGGAGGCCGAGTTCGACGGCGACCTGTGGTTCTTCGCCTCCGCCGACTCGGCGAAGGTCCGCCAGATCCGGGTGAACCCGGAGGTCAACGTCTCCTTCTCGGACCAGCGGCACAACGCCTGGGTGTCGATCTCCGGCACCGCCACCGAGGGGTTCGACCGGGCCCGCGCCGAGCGGCTGTGGAACCCGCTGCTCAGGGCCTGGTTCCCGGACGGCCTGGACACCCCCGGCCTGACGTTGGTCAAGGTGCACGCCAGCTCCGCCGAGTACTGGGACTCGCCGAACAGCACCGTGGTCAATCTGCTCGGCTTCGCCAAGGCCGCGGTCACCGGCCGACCGCCGAAGGCCGGGGAGAACCACGAGGTCACCTACTGACCCAGGCCGTCCCGGGGCGCGCTGTCGGTGTGCCGGCAGGCCGACTACAGTGCGCAGTGACGGCCCGCCCCGGGCCGGCAACGGCGCCGATGGTCTGACCTGACACATATCCTGGGGCATATCGGGCTTTACCTGATGCTCCAGGAGGATGAGCGGATCATGCGTATCGGCGTGCTCACCGGCGGCGGCGACTGCCCGGGACTCAACGCGGTCATCCGGGCGGTGGTCCGCAAGGGCGTCGCCACCTACAATCACGAGTTCGTTGGCTTCCAGGACGGCTGGAAGGGCCCGCTGGAGGGTCTGTCCCGCCCGCTGGGCATCGCCGACGTCCGTGGCATCCTGCCCCGCGGTGGCACCATCCTCGGTTCCTCGCGGACCAACCCGTTCAAGATCGAGAACGGCGTCGAGCGGATCAAGGACAACCTCGCCAGCCAGGGCGTGGACGCGCTGATCGCGATCGGCGGCGAGGACACCCTCGGCGTGGCCACCAAGCTCTACGAGCTGGGCGTCCACGTGGTCGGCGTGCCGAAGACGATCGACAACGACCTGGGCGCCACCGACTACACCTTCGGCTTCGACACCGCGGTCAACATCGCGATGGAGGCCATCGACCGGCTGCACACCACCGCGGAGAGTCACCACCGCACCCTGGTCGTCGAGGTGATGGGCCGGCACGCCGGCTGGATCGCCCTGCACGCCGGCCTGGCCGGTGGCGCCAACGTGATCCTGCTGCCGGAGCGGCAGTTCGACGTCGACCAGGTGGCCGGCTACGTCGAGAAGCGCTTCCAGCACCAGTACGCCCCGATCGTCGTGGTCGCCGAGGGTGCCCAGCCGCTCGACGGCCAGATGGTGCTGCACAACCAGGAGCTGGACTCGTTCGGTCACGTCCGCCTCGGCGGCATCGGCCAGTGGCTCGCCGAGCAGCTGGAGGCCAAGACCGGCAAGGAGGCCCGCACCGTGGTGCTGGGCCACATCCAGCGCGGTGGCACCCCGACCGCCTTCGACCGGGTGCTCGCCACCCGCCTGGGCCTGCAGGCCATCGACGCGGTCAACGAGGGCGACTGGGGCAAGATGGTCGCGATGCAGAGCACCGACATCGTCCGGGTGCCCCTCGCGGAGGCCACCCGCGAGCTGAAGACCGTTCCGCTGGAGCGGTACGCCGAGGCCGAGGTCTTCTTCGGCAGCTGATCGGCCCTGCCCCCCCGTCGATCTAGGGCACTTTGTTGTTCGATGAGATCAACTCACGACGATCCGCCCTAGATCGACGGGGTCGGAGCCGGAGCCGGAGCCAGCCAGGAGGTACGGGCGAGATGTCAGCCGGGGTGCACACCGTTGCGGTAGTTGGCGCGGGCAAGATCGGTGAGTTGATGCTCTCCGGGCTGCTGCGCTCCGGATGGCCGGTGGATCGGCTGCTGGCCACGGCCCGCCGGCCGGCCCGCGCCGAGGAGCTGACCGCCCGCTACGGCGTACGGGTGGTCGACAACCTGACTGCGGTGGACGAGGCGGCCGTGCTCGCGGTCTCGGTGAAGCCGCAGGACGCCGCCGCCCTGTTGGACGAGATCGGCCCCAAGGTGCCCGCGGACAAGCTGGTCATCTCGCTCTGCGCCGGGCTGCCCACCAGCTTCTTCAACCGTCGGCTGCCCGACGGCACCCCGGTCGTCCGGGTCATGACCAACACCCCGGCGCTGGTCGACGAGGCGATGACGGCGATCTCGGCGGGCGCGTACGCCACCGGAGCGCACCTGGCGCTGGCCGAGGAGATGTTCAAGCCTCTCGGCCAGACGATCCGGGTCCCCGAGTCGCAGCAGGACGCGGTCACCGCGCTCTCCGGCTCCGGTCCGGCGTACTTCTACCTGCTGGTCGAGGCGATGATCGACGCCGGCATCCTGCTCGGGCTGCCCCGGCAGGTGGCGCACGAGCTGATCGTGCAGACCGCGATCGGGTCCGCGGTGATGCTGCGGGACTCCGGCGAGCATCCGGTGAAACTGCGCGAGGCGGTCACCTCGCCGGCCGGCACCACCATCTCGGCCATTCGTGAGCTGGAGAAGCACGGCGTCCGGGCGGCGCTGCTCGCCGCGCTGGAGGCGGCCCGGGATCGGGCTCGCGAGCTGGCCGCTCAGGCCGACTGACGTCGCCGGGGCCCGGGGCGCGTCGAGGCGTGCCGCATACTGACCCGGTGTTCACACTCGCCCAGGCCCGGCACCTGGTGGCCACTCTGCGGCCGCGCGTCGACGAGTTGATCCGCATCCGGGCCGACCTGGCCGAGCTGCGCGCTGATCTGGCCGACCACGGTGCCAGCGCCCTGGGCGGGCTCGCCGAGGTCAAGGGGCTGGAGGCCCGGCTGCACGCCGTCGTCGACGAGCTGCACCAGCACGATATCCAGGTCAAGGGCATCGCCCCGGTGCTGCTCGACTTTCCCGGCGAGCGGGACGGCCGGGTCGTGCTCTGGTGCTGGCTCGAGGGCGACTCCGACGTGCGCTGGTACCACCGCGTCGAGTGCGGCTTCGCCGGCCGCCGCCGGATCTGAGCCGTCGCAGGGACTGAGCCGCCGCCGGATCTGAGCCGTCGCCGGATCTGAGCCGTCGCGCGTTCTGCGCTGCCGCCGGGTCAGCCGGCGGCGGAGTCGGGCAGCAGCGGACCGGCCGGCTCGGTCACCGCGAACACCACCACATTGTCCCGGTAGTGCCCGCGCCGCTGGTCGAAGTCGCCGCCGCAGGTGACCAGACGCAACTCCGCGCCGGGCGTCGGACCGTACACCACGGCCGTGGGGAAGCGGTCCTTCCGCGTACGCAGTGATCCGGTCACCCGGAACGACACCCGCTGCCCGCCGCGCCACACCTCGACCCGGTCGCCGGGCCGCAGCTCACCGAGCCGGGCGAAGACCGCCGGGCCGCGTTGCGAGTCCAGATGGCCGGCGATGACGGCCGGGCCGGTGTCGCCGGGGGCCGGGCCGCCGCCGTACCAGCCGGCCTTGTCGAAGTCGGTCGGGGGAATCAGCACGCCGGTGCGGTCCAGACCGAGCACCGTGAGCGTGGAGTCGACCCCGATCCGCGGCACGCGTACCCGGGTGGGTGGACCCTGGGGTGTGGACGCCGGCGGCGGCGCGGCGGTCGCCGACGGGCAGTCGTCGGCACAACCGGGGTGGAAGCTAGGCGGCGGCCGTGCCGGCCGCGACCTGCCCCGCCGGACCCCGGTCCCGGCGGCCAGGCAGACCGCCGCGCCGGCCGCGACCAGCGCGGCCAGCGGTGCCCGGCGGTCACGGTGCCGTCGGATCGCGGGGTCGGGCGCGGTGCTCACCAGGTGGTGCGCCGCCGCCGGTGCCACAGCAGCAGACCCACCGCGACGGCCGCCGCGGCCAGCCCGCCGGCAATCAGGGGGTACGCGCCGAATCCGGTCCCCGCGGTGCCGCCGGCCCCGGTGTCCACACCGCCGGCGGGGACGACGGTGCCGCCCTGGGCGTCGCGACGAAGCTCGGCGGTGAGCCCGCCCTGCTTGGCGTCGAGCACCAGCAGCGAGTAGACGGCGCCGCCGGCCAGCCGCACCTCGGCGTCGGTGCTCGGCCCACCGGCACCGGCCAGCCGCAGCCGCCAGTTACCCGGCTCGACCTGCTGGTACTCGGTGGTGGTCGCGAACTGCACGCCGTCGGCGATCTTCGGCCCGTCGGCGGCGGCCACGTCGAGCACCGGGGTGCGCACCGACGCCTGCACGACGCGGACCTTCGCCCGGCCCTGGGTCGGTGCGCTGAGGTCGTCGTTGAGCACCCGCAGCCCCAGGTCGGCGTGTCGGCCCACACCGGCGACCGTGTACGCCTCACCGCTGGTCACCGCGACCTCGGTGGTCAGCACCGGGGGGTCGCTGGCCGGGGCGCCGGCCTGGCGCATCGCGACCGCGTACCGGCCGGGGGTCAGCTCCAGGTAGTCGGAGACCACGCCGTAGCCGACGCCGTGGAAGACCTTCGGCTTGGCGGCGTCGGGGGCGGCCAGATAGACGTCCACCTCCGGGGTGTCGGGGGAGAGGTGGGCGAGTCGGACGTATCCGACGGTGTCCGCGCCGGCCGCGGCGCTGGCCGGCGCCGGCGTGCCGGCAGCGGCGAGGGCGGTGCTGAGTAGGAGCGCACCAGCGCCGGCCAGCAGCCGGCGGGGCACGGTACGAAGCATGTGCATGTCGCCTCCGGGGGCACGTTCGGTGATCGGGCGGCAACCCAGGGAACAGAGTCCCGTGTACGGGACCACGACGCAAGTTGTCACGCCGATGTTGGCGAGTTTTTGTCACCGACCCTGCTACCGCTCCTGGTCGCGTACGGCGAGAAAGCCGAACAGATCCGGTACGCCGCCCGGCCCCGCCTCGGCCACTCGGACCAGCCGGAGACCGGCGGCCACGCAAGCGTTGAGCAGGTCGGCGAGCGGCACGTGCCAGGCGCCCACCCGGGCCCGTACGCCGGTGGTGTTCCAACTGGCGAAGCTGCGCGACCGGTCGGCGTACCGCGCGTCGATGGTGACGTTCGGCCGGTCACTCCAGTCGGCGAACGTACCCACGAAGCATGGGTGCACGCCCACGTGCACGAACCGCCCGCCAGGCCGCAACACCCGGGCGACCTCGCGCAGGACGGCCGGATAGTCGGGCACGTCGGTGCTGGCCAGCACGCACAGCGCGGCGGGCAGCGCCGCGTCGGCGATGGGCAGCGCCGCAACGTCGGCCCGCACCACCGGCAGCCGCCCGACCGAGTGCCGCAACTGCCCGCCGGACAGGTCCACGCCCACCGGCGTCCAACCCAGACCGAGCGGCACGGACGCGTGCGCACCCGTGCCGCAGCAGATGTCGAGACAGGGCCCCTCACCGACACCCAGCAGATCGGCCACCGTGGTGTGCACCCGCCGGAGATAGTCGCCCGAGCCGGAGATGAAGCCTTCGTACCAGTCCGCGTGGGCGTCGTACGCCGGTCTGCTCGTCGCTCCCATCCGTCGATGCTACGGATCGACGCTCACCGCGCGGCGCCCGTTCTTCCCTCGGCAGACCCGGCGCCGACACCCGGTGTTTGCGCTCGCGGAGGGGAGGTTACTGCGGGAGCATGGAGACGGGGATCGATCCCGGGGAGGTCCGGTTCCGGCGGTCGGGCTGGCGCGTCCTGGCCCGCATCGGCGGTGCCTGGCTGCTGTGGCTGGCGGTGTTCGCGCCGCTCAACGCCGCGTTCGGCAATCCCTGGTACGAGATGTTTCCGCACGGTCCGATCATCTTGCTGGCGGTGTTGGGCTCCGCCGGGCAGCTGCGCCGCCAGGGTGGGCTACCGCTGCGGTTGACCCCTGACTTCCTCGAACTGACGCTGTCCGGCGGCCTGGCCGTACGCATCGACTGGCCCGACCTGGCCCTCGCCGAGGTTCGGGGCCGGTTCAGCCCGATCCTGGTGGTCGAGCCGGTGGACGCGGACCGGACCCGGCCGGTCCTGGACCGTTGGGAGTGGGGTCGCTTGGGGCTGTGGGACCAGGGCCGGATCCGGCGCCCGCACGAGATCCACGTGTCCCTGGTCGGCGTCACGCCGGACGTTCACCGGCTACGTGCGGAGTTGACCCGCCGGTTGGGCCGCCCGGTCGGTGACGCGAGGCCAGAGTCCGACGCGTGACGGGCCGCCGGCGGCTGGCGCGTTCTCGTATCCTCGGCTGATGCGGGATCGCCGGGTCGTCCTGGCGTGGGCGGCCTTCGTCGTCGTCGCGTCGGTGTCCTGTGTGCTCGTGCTGCGGCGCGAGGACCGCCTCTCCGACCTGCATATCTACTACGGGGCGCTGTCCGATCTGCACGGCGGGCGTCCGCTGTACGGGTACGTGGCGGACAACGGTGGGCCGTTCACCTATCCGCCGTTCGCCGCGCTCGCGTTGGGGCCGATCACCGCCGTCAGCGAGGGCGTACTGCAGGGGATCTGGCTGCTGGCCACCTGCGCGGCGGTCGTCGCCATCGCCGGGTCGGTCGGTGTCGCGCTGACCGTCCGACGGTCCCGGCGTCCGCTCGTCGTGGCGGTGGCGGCAACGGTGCTGATGCTCTCCGCGCCGGTGCAGAGCAACCTGCGCTTCGGGCAGGTCAGCATCTTCATCGTGCTGATGGCCCTGCTCGACGGGATGGGCGTGGTCCCACCACGGCTGCGCGGGGTGCTGGTCGGGGTGGCCGCGGCGATCAAGCTGACCCCGCTGCTGTTCGTGGCGTACTTCCTCGCCACCGGTCGGTACCGCGACGCGGGGCGCGCGGCGGCGACGTTCCTGGCCTGCGCGGCGCTCGGTGCCATCGTGCTGCCCGGGGAGAGCTGGACCTACTGGACCGAGGCCGTGCGGCAGACCTCCAGGATCGGCAACCTGGCCTCGCTGGGCAATCAGTCCCTGCACGGGATGCTGCTGCGCGTCGGGGTCGACGCGGCGACGTTGCCGCTGCTCTGGGCCGCACTGGTGGCGCTCATCTGCGCGGCGGCGCTGCTGCGGGCCCGGCAGCTGACGGTGCGGGGCCGGCCCGGGCACGGCGCGGTGCTCGTCGGCTGTGCGACCGTGGCCGCGTCCCCGGTGTCGTGGACGCACCACCAGGTGTGGCCGGTGCTGGCCGCGATGCTGCTGATCGGCGCGTCCGGCGTCACCCGACGGGTCGCGGGCGCGGCGCTGCTCGGCACGATGGTCGTCTCGCTGGGCGCGGTGCTGAGCCCGGTGTCGATGCGGCCGGGGGTGCAGTTCCTGTTCGAGAACGCCCGCACCGTCGGCGTGTGTCTGCTGTGCCTCGCCGGTTTCGGCGGTGTCGCCGTCACCGCCGCCCGGACGACCCGACGACCGACCGTAGGGCGGGCCTGGTGGCGGGTGGGCATCACGGCAACGGTCGCGGTCGCGTTCTTCGCCGTGCAACCGCTGCCCGCCGGAGCGGACCCGACCTTCAAGGCGTACTCGCTCGACGACGTGATCAACCCGCGATACTTCTTCGTCTGCCGTGGCCCGGTCGAGTGCGCCGCGTACGGCACCGAGGCGCCGGTGACCTTCGGCACCCGCGCAGAGAAGACCAAGGTGCGGGTCAACGGCGTGGTGGCACCGCAGGTGGCGCGACTGGAGTACTACTCGGCGCCCGGTGGGGCACCGCGGGCCATTCCGCTGCTCGCCGCGTACCCGGGAAGTCGGTTGTTCTCGTTCCGGTCGGCGAGCATGGCGCAGGGCCGGCTCGTCGCCTACGCGGCGGACGGCCGGCCCATCGCCGACTACGACGAGGAGCTGGCGGCCGCGCTTCGCGCGACCGCCCGCTGAGTCGCTCAGCTCCCGACGTTGCGGGAGTGTGGTGGCGCGAAGGCATCGGTGTCGAGGCCCCAGGCCACGATCCTCTGCGGGTGAATGCGGATGAGTTCCGCGCTGAAGCCCGGGCGTAGCGGGTCGGCGACGAGGAGTTCCGCGGTGCCGCGGATCTCGATACCGCGAGGGCTCCAAGGGTCGGTGCTCGCGAGGTCGTCCACGACGAAGGCGATCCGGTTGTCGGTCTGGATGTTGCGGTATTTGCGGCTGGAGGCCAACCTGTGTCCGCCGATGTCGACAGTGCCCAGGTCACGGTTCAGGGTGAACGCCACGGGGCGGGCCTGCGGGGCGCCGCCGGGGCCGAGAGTCGCCAGGCGTCCAAGGCGCTGGCTGTCGAGGTAGGTGTTTTCAGCTTCGGTGAACGCGCTCATCTGCGGTCGCCTCTCTGAGGGGTGGCGTCGGCTGTGTCGACGCCGGGTCGGTCGTGATCGGCCGGGTGTCCTGCTCACGATCGTTCGAACGTTGTGTGATCCAAGGCCGTGCCTCACCGGGGGTCCCTCAGGGGAGAGGTTGCGGTTGCCGAACATTCCGCTCCTTCGGCACGGCGGTGACCGTTGAGCCAAGGGCAGCGCCGGGTGAACGGCCGCCGGGCGGGCTCCGTCAGCGGCCCGCCCGGCACCGGTGATCAGCGGGTGGCGGCGGCCAGGAGGGTGCGGAGCTTGTCGGCGTCGCCCTGCGCCGGGTGCTCCCAGTCGGTCGGGTCGGCCGAGTAGAGCGTGCCGTACGCCGGGGTGTCCGGCTGGTAGCGCCAACTGTCGGCCAGCGACCCGGCGTCCACCGCGTCGTAGCCGATCCGGTCCAGGAAGGCCGTGACCTCGGCCTTCGCGGCGGCGTCGTCCCCGGCGATCGCGAGGGCGCTGCGGTCGGCCGCGCCAGTCGGGCGGGCCAGCGCGGCCAGGTGCTTGAAGAAGATGTTGTTGAAGACCTTCACCACCCGGGACGTCGGCAGATGCTGCTGGAGCAGCTCACTGCTGGTGATCTCGTCGGCGTCCAGCTCCGGGAAGTTTCCGTCGCGCTGGGGGTAGTAGTTGTTGGTGTCGAGAACGACCTTGCCGGCCAGCGGCTCCACCGGCACCGCCCGGTACGCCTTCAGCGGAACGCTGACCACCACCAGGTCACCGACCTGGGCCGCGTCCTGTGCGGTGCCGGCGCTCGCCCGCTTGCCCAACTCGTCGACCAGGTCGGTGAGCGTCTCCGGCCCCCGCGAGTTGCTCAGCACCACGTCGTAGCCGGCGTCCACGGCCAGCCGGGCCACCGTGCCGCCGATGTTGCCACTGCCGATCAGTCCCACAGTCGTCATGTTGTTTCCCAACTCCGTCCACCCGCGAGGCATTCCCGACCATGGTGGTGGGTTATTCCGGTTGCCGGGGCGCCGGCCGCCCGCGCAGACTGCCGGGCATGCGCTGCCTCGACGAGGATCTCGCGACCTTCGCCGCGACGACAGGCACCTGGCTGCGCCGCGAACCCGTTCTGCACAACGTACTGCTCACACTCGTCGCGGACCGGCTCTCCGGAGACGTGCCACTCTCCGGTGCCGAGCGGTTCGTGCGGGTGGTCGACGGCGGCGCAACAGTGGGCGCGGTGGTGCACACCCCGCCGCACGGGCCGCTGTTGGGCGCGGTGTCGACGACCGTCGCGCAAGCGCTGGCCGACCACTTCGTGCGGGCGACGCCGCCGTTGGTCGAGGTGAACGGCCCGGTCCCGGCCGTGGCGGAGTTCGCCCAGCGGTACGCCGACCGAGTCGCCGGGTCCGCCGTACCCGGCACCGCGCAGCGGATCCTCTCGCTGGACGCGGTCCGGCCGCCGGTCGTCGTGGCCGGACGTGCCCGACCGGCCACCCCCGCGGACCGGGACCTGCTGATCGACTGGGCCGCCGCGTACGCCAGGGAGACCGTGCCCGGCGGTCCGCCGGTCGACCCCCGCGGGCAGATCGACGCCCGACTGTGGCACGGTGACCTGCTCTGGCTCTGGGTAGAGGCCGGCGGGCCGGTGGCGATGGCCTGGTTGAGCCGGCCGGTGGCAGGGGTCGTCCGGGTCAGCGGTGTGTACACCCCACCCCGGTGGCGGGGCCGTGGCTTCGCCAGCGGCTGCGTCGCGCACGTCAGCCGCCACGCGCTCGAGGCTGGCGCCACCAGGTGCACGCTCTACACCGACCTGGCCAACCCGACGAGCAACAAGATCTATCAGGCACTCGGCTACCGGCCGGTGTCCGACGCGGCCCAGTGGCGCCTAATACCAGCCTGACCCCGCCGCGGTCGCTGCCCGCCGCGCCGTTTGCCCGCCTCGTCGTTTGCCCGCCGCGCCGTTTGCCCGCCGCGCCGTTTGCCCGCCGCCCGCCGCGTGTTTGCCTGCCGCGCCGCTGCCTGCCCGCCGCGTCGTTGCCCCGCACGCCGCACGCCGCACGCCGCACGCCGCATGCCGCACGCCGCGTGGTCACGCTCGATCCTGGATGTAGTGGCCTCCCGGCCTCCGGAGGCCACTACATCCACGATCGAGGCGAATCCGACCTACCTCAGTGGCCGGCGGTCGACCGCTCGACCCGGTGATCAAGAGGTTTGCGTCAGAACCGGGCTCCGAATTGACGCAAACCTCTTGATCACCGGGTCGACGGTGTGGGAGGGCCGTCGATCATGGAAATGTGGTGGGGAGGAGTCGGGCTAATTGGGGCAGGTTGGGCACCACAACTCCATGATCGGCGGCGCTGGGCTGGGCGGCGCGGTTGGGGCGGCGTGAGGCAGCGCAGCGTCGCGCGGGGCAGCGCGGTTGGGGCGGCGCAGCGCTGGGCTGGGCGGGGCGGCGTTGGGCAGCGCGGCGCTGGGCTGGGCGGAGCGGCGCTGGGCAGCGCGGCGCTGGGCTGGGCTGGGCGGGGCGGCGCAGCGCTGGGCTGGGCGGCGGGGTGGGGTGCGGGGCGGGGCGGGCGCGGTTGGGGTCAGGCTTGGGTGGGGAGATTTTTTTCGATGGCGGCGCGTAGTTCGTCGGCGCCGGGCTCGACCGTGGGGGCGAAGCGGGCGGCGACCGTGCCGTCGGGCGCGACCAGGAACTTCTCGAAGTTCCACCGGACGTCCCCGGCGTGCCCGTCGGCGTCCGGGGTGTCCACCAGCTGGGCGTAGAGCGGGTGGCGGTCGACGCCGTTGACGTCCACCTTCTCCGTCAACGGAAACGTGACCCCGTAGTTGACCTGGCAGAAGTCGCTGATCTCGGCGGCGCTGCCCGGCTCCTGCCCGGCGAACTGGTTGCACGGCACGCCGAGCACCACCAGGCCGCGGTCGGCGTAGGAGTCGGCAAGGGCCTGGAGGCCCGCGTACTGCGGGGTGAGGCCGCAGCGGGAGGCGACGTTGACGACCAGCAGCGCCTGGCCGCGGTAGCTGGCGAGGTCGGCCGGGCCGCCATTGAGGGCGTCGATCGGGGTGTCGAAGACGGTCATGGCCCGAGGCTACGCGCAGGCCGACGGGGTCTCGGCCACGGGCGGTTCCGGCGCACTCCGCGCATCAACAGAAATCGAAACATGCACATCTTGACGAAGTGATGACGGGCTGAGTACCGTCTCACCATCCTTTTGGAAAGTTTCCTAACAATTTGGGGAGACGCCTCATGAAGAGATCGCTCCGCCGGGCCCTCTGGGCCGGTGCCGTGGTCGCCGTGACCCTCACCGCAGTGCCGATGACCACCGCCTTCGGCGCCGGCAGTGTCACCGCCACGTTCACCAAGGCGCAGGACTGGGGGACCGGTCACGAGACGAGGGTGACCGTCACCAACGGGTCGACCGCCAGCGTCAGCACCTGGCGCATCGAGTTCGACCTGCCGTCGGGCACCACCATCAGCAGCGCCTGGGACGCCGACATCACCAGCAGCGGCAACCACTACGTCGCGGTCAAGAAGAGCTGGGCCGGTGCGCTCGCACCGGGCGCCTCGTTCAGCTGGGGCTACAACGGCGCCGGCCCCTACGCGGCACCGCTGAACTGCACCGTCAACGGCGGCGCGTGCGGCGGTGGCACCCCTCCGCCGACGACGCCACCGCCGACCACCCCTCCGCCGACCACGCCGCCACCCACCACGCCACCGCCGACCACGCCTCCGCCGAACCCTGGGGCCAAGAAGGTCGTCGGCTACTTCGCCGAGTGGGGCGTCTACGCCCGCAACTACCACGTCAAGAACATCTCCACGAGCGGCTCGGCCGCGAGGCTGACCCACATCCTGTACGCCTTCGGCAACACCACCGGCGGCCGCTGCGCCATCGGTGACAGCTACGCCGACTACGAAAAGGCGTACACCGCTGCGGACAGCGTGGACGGCGTCGCCGACACCTGGGATCAGCCGCTGCGCGGCAGCTTCAACCAGCTGCGCAAGCTCAAGCAGATGTACCCGCACCTGAAGGTCATCTGGTCCTTCGGTGGCTGGACCTGGTCCGGTGGCTTCACCCAGGCCGCGCAGAACCCGGCGGCCTTCGCCGAGAGCTGCTACAACCTGGTCGAGGACCCGCGCTGGGCCGACGTGTTCGACGGCATCGACGTCGACTGGGAATACCCGAACGCCTGCGGGCTGAGCTGTGACAGCAGCGGCCCGAACGCGTTCAAGAACGTGGTCGGCGCGCTGCGGTCGAGGTTCGGCTCCAGCGCTCTGGTGACCGCCGCCATCACCGCGGACGGCAGCAACGGCGGCAAGATCGACGCCACCGACTACGCCGGCGCCGTGGGCAGCCTCAACTGGTTGATGCCGATGACGTACGACTACTTCGGCGCGTTCAACGCCCAGGGCCCGACCGCCCCGCACTCCCCGCTCACCTCGTACACCGGGATCCCGCAGCAGGGCTTCAACTCGGACGCGGCGATCCAGAAGCTCAAGAGCAAGGGCGTGCCGGCGAACAAGCTGCTGCTCGGCATCGGCTTCTACGGCCGGGGCTGGACTGGTGTCACCCAGGCCGCCCCGGGCGGCAGCGCCACCGGAGCGGCACCGGGCACCTACGAGGCGGGCATCGAGGACTACAAGGTCCTCAAGAACACCTGCCCGGCCACCGGGACGGTCGCCGGCACCGCGTACGCCAAGTGCGGCAGCAACTGGTGGAGCTACGACACCCCGTCGACCATCAACGGCAAGATGACGTACGCGAACAACCAGGGCCTCGGTGGCGCGTTCTTCTGGGAACTCTCCGGTGACACCGGCAACGGTGAACTCATCGGCGCCATCAAGGGCGGTCTCGGCTGAGCCGAAGGCCGACGCACCACCCACACGGCGGGGAGGGGCTCGCACCGTCCCTCCCCGCCCGTGCGGTACCGACCCGGTCGACGCCCAGCGTCGGCCGGGTCGGCCCGATGTGGCAGACTCGCGGCTCGGCACGTCTCGATGTCGCCGTCGACGGAGGTGATCATGCGCCCGACCCACCGCAGGCTGGCGGCGACCGCCGCCGGGCTGATGCTGCTGCCGGTCGCCCTGGTCGGCTGCGGGATCATCGGCTCGGCCGAGAAGCCCGCCGCCAAGCCCGAGCGGGCCCCCGCCGAAGAGGCCGCCACCCGGTCCCGCGAGCGGGTGCAGGCGTACCTCGACGCGATGACTGCCAAGGACGCCGCCGCCGGCCGCAGCCAGCTCTGCGCGCTGCTGCAGGACGGCTTCGACCTCGCCGCCACCGGCCCCAACGGCGACTTCGCCGACCACTTCGAGGTGCCCCAGGCGACCATCACCGACGTGCGTTCCGGCCCGCGTGGCCAGGAGGTCAGCGTGTCGGTCTCGGTGACCGCCGGCAAGCGCAAGACCACCCGGCCGCTGGTGTTCACCGTCACCAAGGACGGCGGCGACTGGTGCATCGCCGGAGAGGCCCCGGGCGGCGCTCCGGCGGCCGGCGCGACGCCGACCGGCGTCGTCCCCACGCCCGCGTCCTGACCCGGCGGGCTGGGATTGATCTCCCACCTACCGGAACCGTCCCCCTCGCCCCCCGGTCCCGGCGGGATTCGCCGTAGGCTTTCTGTCATGCGCCATGAGTGGCATCAGCTGAGCCATCCCGCGGTGGGCAGCCCGGGCCTGCAGACCAGCCGACCGACCATCGACTCCGCCGAGGACGCCGCCCTCGGCCTGGACCGATGGCGGGAGTTGCCCCGTGAGCAGGTCCCGCCGTGGCCCGACCCGGCCACCGTCGCCGAGGTCTGCACGGTGCTCGACACCGTGCCGTCGGTCGTCGCGCCCTACGAGGTGGACCAGCTCCGGCAGAAGCTCGCCCTGGTCTGCGAGGGAAAGGCGTTCCTGCTCCAGGGTGGCGACTGCGCCGAGACCTTCGTCGACAACACCGAGAGCCACCTGCTGGCCAACGCCCGCACCCTGCTCCAGATGGCGATCGTGCTCACGTACGGCGCGTCACTGCCGGTGGTCAAGGTCGCCCGGGTCGCGGGGCAGTACACCAAGCCCCGGTCGCTGCCCACCGACGCCCGTGGCCTGCCCGCCTACCGCGGCGACATGATCAATTCGCTGGAGGCCGATCCGGCCGCCCGGGTCGCCGACCCGCAGCGCATGATCCGGGCGTACGCCAACTCGGCGGCGGCCATGAACATGCTCCGGGCGTACCTCGCCGGCGGGCTGGCCGATCTGCACGCGGTGCACGACTGGAACAAGGGCTTCGTGAAGAACTCCCCGGCGGGGGAGCGCTACGAGGCGATCGCCCGGGAGATCGACCGGGCGCTGGCCTTCATCCGGGCCTGCGGGATGACCGACGACGAGGCGCTGCGCACCGTCACGCTCTACTGCTCCCACGAGGCGCTCGCCCTCGAGTACGACCGGGCACTCACCCGGGTCTCGGACCGCCGGGCCTACGGGCTCTCCGGGCACTTCCTCTGGGTCGGTGAGCGCACCCGGCAGATCGGCGGCGCGCACATCGACTTCATCTCCCGGATCGCCAACCCGATCGGCGTCAAGCTCGGCCCGACCACCTCCCCGGACGAGGCGATCGAGCTGTGCGAAAAGCTCAATCCGGACAATGTGCCGGGCCGGCTCACGCTGATCAGCCGGATGGGCAACCACCGGGTGCGCGACGCCCTGCCGCCGATCGTCGCCAAGGTCACCGCCGCCGGCGCCAAGGTGGTCTGGCAGTGCGACCCGATGCACGGCAACACGCACGAGTCGTCCAACGGCTACAAGACCCGGCACTTCGACCGCATCGTCGACGAGGTGCTCGGCTACTTCGAGGTGCACCGCGGGCTGGACACCCACCCCGGTGGCCTGCACGTCGAGTTGACCGGCGAGGACGTCACCGAATGCCTCGGCGGCGCCCAGGGCATCGAGGACCTCGACCTGCCCGACCGGTACGAAACCGCCTGCGACCCCCGACTGAACACCCAACAGTCGCTGGAGCTGGCCTTCCTGGTAGCGGAGATGCTCCGTGGCTGACGCGAGGAGCGAGCCGGTGAGCCCCGCAGCCGGCAGCGAGAGGACAACTGTGGCTGACACGATCGTGGACCTGCGGTCCGACACGGTGACCCGGCCGACCGCCGGTATGCGGGAGGCGATGGCCACCGCCGAGGTCGGTGACGACGTCTACGGCGAGGACCCGACCGTCAACGCGTTGGAGGCCGAGGTCGCCGCGCTGTTCGGGCACGAGGCGGCACTGTTCGCCCCGAGCGGGTCGATGGCCAACCAGATCGCCCTGCAACTGCTGGTCGCGCCCGGCAACGAACTGCTCTGCGACGCCGACGCGCACGTGGTGACGTACGAGATCGGCGCCGCGGCCGTGTACGGCGGCATCTCCTCGCGGACCTGGCCCGCGATCGGCGCGGACGTCGACCCGGAGACGGTCGCCCAGATGATCCGACCGGACGGCTACTTCGCCGTCCCCACCCGGGCGATCGCCGTCGAGCAGACCCACAACCGGGGCGGCGGCGGGGTGATCCCGCTGGCCACCCTGCGGGAGCTGCGCCAGGTCGCCGACGACGCGGGCGTGGCGCTGCACTGCGACGGTGCCCGTATCTGGCACGCCCACGTCGCCGACGGGGTGCCGCTTATCGAGTACGGCCGACTCTTCGACACGCTCTCGGTCTGCCTCTCCAAGGGCCTCGGCGCGCCGGTCGGTTCCCTGGTGGTGGGCAGCGCGGAGAAGATCGGGCAGGCCCGGCTGATCCGCAAGCGGATGGGCGGCGGCATGCGTCAGGCCGGCATCCTCGCCGCCGCCGGTCGGTACGCCCTGGCGAACCACATCGACCGGCTGTCCGAGGACCACGCCAGGGCTGCCCGGCTCGCCGAGGTGGTCGCGCCGTTCGGTGTGCTCGCCACCGCGGTCCGCACCAACCTGGTTCCGCTGGACCTGACCAAGCACGCGCTGGACGCCCCCGCCCTGGCCGCCGCCGCGCGGGCCGAGGGCGTACTGATCTCGGTGCTCGGCCCGCGTACCGCCCGCCTGGTCACCCACCTGGGCCTCGACGACGCTGGCGTCACCCGCGCCGCCGCCGTCCTGGCGCGTCTCCTGGCCGCCTGACCTCGCAGGACCTGGCGTCCCCGCGCGCCGCTCGCCTCGCGCTCCGCGCGAGGCACGCTCCGGGCCGCCTGACCCCGCGCGACCTGGCATCCCCGCGCGCCGCTCGCCTCGCGCTCCGCGCGAGGCACGCTCCGCGCGAGGCACGCTCCGGGCCGCTTGATCGTGCTCGATCCTGGATGTAGTGGCCTCGAGCACGCGCCGAGGCCACTACATCCACGATGTAGCGGCCTCGTGATCAGGGCGGCCGCACCGCCGACCGGGGGAGCGGGTGGTGGCCTCGTGATCAGGGCGGCGTGGACCGGCGACAGCGGGAGCGGGCGGGTGGCCTCGTGATCAGGGCGGCCGCACCGCCGACTGCGGGAGCGGGCGGGTGGGAGCGTCAGGGGTGGAGGCGGTTGAGGGTGGAGATGTCGGCGGCGTGGCCGATGGCCTTCTCGCTGGGCGTCTCCACGATCACCGGGACGCCGGCCGTGGCCGGGTGGGCCATCAGCTCGGCGAAGGCCGGCTCGCCGATGGTGCCCTTGCCGATGTTCTCGTGCCGGTCCCGGGTGGAGCCGCACAGATCCTTCGAGTCGTTGGCGTGCACCAGCCGCAGTCGGTCCGCGCCGACGGTGGCCACCAGCGTGTCCAGGGTCGCCGTCATGCCGCCCTCGGCCGCCAGGTCGTGGCCGGCCGCCCAGGCGTGGCAGGTGTCGAAGCAGACCCCGAGCATGGGGTGCCGGTCCACCGCGTCCAGGTAGGGCCCGAGCTGCTCCACCCGGGAGGCGAGCGACCGCCCGCCGCCCGCGCTCGGTTCGACCAGCAGCATCGGCCCGCCAGTCTCGGCCGCCCAGTCCAGCAGGGGCAGCAATCGCTCCCGGACCTGCCGCATCGCCGCTTCGGCGTGCCCCTCGTCCACCGAACTACCCGCGTGGAACACCACCGCGCGGGCACCGATCGCCGCGCCCCGGCGTAGCGCGTGCGCCAGCGTCTCGGCCGAGCGCTCGACCGTGGCCTGGGTGGGTGAGCCGAGGTTGACCAGCAGCGCGGCGTGGATGAAGGACGGGACGCCGCGCTCGGCACAGCCGTCGCGGAACAGCGCGTCCTGCACCGGGTCGCCGGCGGGCAGCGCCCAGCCCCGGGAGTTGGAGACGTAGACCTGCACCGCCTTGGCGCCGGTCGTGTCGAGATAGGGAAGGGCCGCCTTCGCGAGCCCGCCGGAGGTCGGGGTGTGCGCGCCCACCGGACGCGAGCAGACGGCCGGCATCAGAAGCACGTGATCGTGACGGGGGTGCCCGGAGGCACCGGCGAATTCTCGGTCGGAAGCTGGAGTCGGACCACGGCGTTCGGGTTGACCGCGATCACCACGGGGAAGCCCTGGCTCTCCAGCACCTGCTTGGCCTGCAAGCAGGGCAGGTCGATGACCCGGGGCACGACCACTTGCGCCGGGCCCTTGCTGACGTCCACCTTGACCTGGGTGCCCTTTTCCACGCCGGTGCCGTCGGACGGGCTCTGACCGAGGATCTCGTCCTTGGGCTTGTCGGAATCCTTGTAGGTCTCCACCAGCTCCAGCTTGAGCTGGGCCAGGATGGTCTTGGCCTCGGCCAGGGTCTTGCCGACCAGGTTCGGGACCGTGGCCGGCGCCCTGCCCTTGCTCAGGATGAGGGTGACCTTCGCGCCCGGTTTGACCTCGGTGCCCACCTTGGGGGAGCTGTCCACCACGACCCCGGCCGGCAGGTTGTCGTCGTAACGGGCGGTGCCCTTGGCCACCACCAGCTTCGCGTTGACCAGGTCGGCCTCGGCCAGCTCGAACTCCTTGCCGACCACGTCCGGCACGCCGAAGCGCTCCGGGCCGAGCGAGAGGACCAGGGTGACGGTGCTGCCCTTGACGATCCGAGAGGCCGATGCCGGGTCCTGCCCGAGCACGCTGTCCTTGGGGGCCTTCTCGTCGTAGCGTGGCTCGCCGAACTTCAGGACGAGCCCGGCGCGGTCGGCCTGCGCCTGCGCGTCCGCCTTGCTCAGGCTGACCAACTGCGGGGCGACCGTGTAGCGACCGACGCCGAACCACCAGCCGCCGAGCGCTGCCACCAGACCGAGCACCACCACCACGGCCCCGACGGCGAGCCGGCCCTGCGGGTGGCCCAGCACGCGACTGCGCAGCGCGCCGAGCCGTGCCCCCAGGCTCTCGGCCGGCTCCGGTGCGGCCCTGCGCCGACCCGGCCCCTGACCGTTCTCGGGCAGCCGGGCCCAGGCCGGACGCTCAGCCGGGCGGACCGCGGCGACCACCATGGTCGGCTGGGACAACGGCGGCTGGTCGGTCACCCGGCGCAGCACGGCGGTACGGCTGTTGGCGTCACCCAGGTCGTCCCGGGCCACCTGCACCTCGGCCAGGAACGCGCCGGCGTCGGTGGGCCGGGCGCCCGGATCGCGACGGGTGGCCCGCTGAACGAGATCGTCGAGGGTCGACGGCAGGCCCGGCACCAGCGTCGACGGTGCTGGCACGTCTCGGTCGACGTGCTGCCAGGCGACGTCCACCGGGCGGTCCCCGTCGTACGGCACCCGACCGGTGAGCATCTCGAACAGCACGATGCCGGCCGAGTAGACGTCGGTACGCGGGTCGGCTCGGCCCTCGGTGACCAGTTCCGGGGCGACGTACGCCACGGTGGCCATCAGCTGGTTGCCCTGCTCGTCGTCGGCGCTCGCCTCGACGGCCCGGGCCAGCCCGAAGTCGGCCACCTTGACGACGCTGTCGACCAGGTTGGCGACGCCGCCGGTGGGTGCCTCGGCGACCAGCACGTTCTCCGGCTTGACGTCGCGGTGCACCAGGCCGGCCCGGTGCGCGGCGGCGATCGCGGCGAGCATCTGCTCGGCGATGGCCAGCGCCTCGTCCGGGTTGAGTCGGCGCCGCTCGGCCAGCACGTCGCGCAGCGTGCGGCCGCGGACGTACTCCATCACCAGGTACGGAAGGCCGGCATGGGTGCCCTGGTCGTAGACCGCCACCACGTTGGGGTGGGTCAGCCGGGCGATGGTCTTCGCCTCGTCGGTGAACCGGGCCACGAAGTTGGCGATCCGGGCCCGAGCCTCGGGCGCCTGAGTCGGATGAATGATCTTGACAGCGACGGTGCGCTCGAGGCGCTCGTCGGTGGCGGTGTACACGGTCGCCATGCCGCCACGGGCCACGCGACCGCGAATGCGGTAGCGCCCGTCAATCAGCGAGCCCAGCAACGTGTCGGCGACCTGTGTGTCCATCGGCAGCGAGTCTATGTGTCCAGGAGGCGAAGGTTTAACAGGATGCTACAGCCGAGTGGCGACCGAATCTGTCCCGCCGCGCTCGCGGCCCCTCTCTCCGCTGGTCACCGACGGTTCGTGACCCGGTCCAGACCTGTCCTGCGGGGTGCCGGTGACCCGCCCCGGCAGCGGCGTGACAGGGTGATCGGGTGACCGAACCCGTACCCTCCGGCCAGGCCGTGCCCGGCCCCGAGCTCGCCGGACCCGCCGACCCGGCCGCCTGGATCACCCTGCCCGACGTCGCCGAGCGCCTCGACGTGTCGATCAGCAAGGTGCACCAGATGATCCGCGACCGGGAGTTGCTGGCGGTCCGCCGCGACGGCATCCGCCGGATACCGGCGGACCTGGTGGCCAATCAGACCGTGCTCAAGCACCTGCCCGGTGTGCTCAACCTGCTCCTCGACGCCGGCTACGACGACGAGGCCGCGCTGCGCTGGCTCTACGAGCCGGACGACATCCTCCCCGGTGGCACCCCGGCCGCCGCCCTGTCGGGCGACCAGGCCCGCGAGGTGAAACGCCGAGCCCAAGCCCTGGGCTTCTGACCCCGGCGGGCCCTGCGGCCCACCCCATCCTGCGTTGATCATGAGGTTAGCGGCGCGACACGCCGAGGCGGATCGCCGCTAACCTCATGATCGACCGCGAAAGCCGGGCCGGGCCGGGCCGCAGCCGGGCCGCAGCCGGGCCGCAGCCGGGGGTTAGTCGGTGCGGCGGGTTGCGGCTATGGCGAGGTCCACCAGGGTCTGGCGGGCCTCGGTGTCCAGGTCGACGGCGGCCAGGGCCGCCAGTGCGGTGTCGGTGAGGGTGGCGATCCGCTGTTCGGTGCGGGCCAGCGCCCCGCTCGCGGAGATCACCTCACGCACCCGGGCCACCCCCTGGTCGTCCAGATCCGGGTCACCGAGCCTGCCGAGCAGCAGCGCCCGACCGGCGTCGTCGGTGGTCTCCACGGCCGCTGCCACCAGGTACGTGCGCTTGCCCTCACGCAGGTCGTCCCCGGCCGGCTTGCCGGTCTGCGCCGGATCCCCGAAGACCCCCAACACGTCGTCGCGGAGCTGGAACGCCTCACCCAGTGGCAGCCCGTACGCCGAGTACGCCGACCGGATGTCAGCCGTCGCGTCGGCCAGCGCGGCCCCGAGCAGCAGCGGACGCTCGACGGTGTACTTCGCGGACTTGTACCGGGCGACCTTCCCGGCCCGTTCCACCGAGGTGTCGCCGGTGACCTGGGTCAGCACGTCGAGGTACTGCCCGACGGTGACCTCGGTGCGCATCTCGTCGAAGACCGGCCGGGCCCGGGCCACCGCCTGCGGATCCAGCCCGGCGGAGTGCAGCAACTCGTCGGACCAGACCAGGCAGAGATCGCCGAGCAGGATCGCCGCGGCGTCGCCGAACCCGTCCGCGTCGCCGCCCCAGCCAGCGGCGCGGTGCCGGGCGGCGAACCGCCGGTGCACCGCCGGCTCGCCGCGCCGGGTGTCGGAGCGGTCCATCAGATCGTCGTGGATCAAGGCGCTGGCCTGCACGAACTCCAACGCGGCCAGGGCGGTGAGCACCTGGTCGCCGTCCACCCCGCCGGCACCGCGGAACCCCCAGTACGCGAAGGCCGGACGCAGCCGCTTGCCACCGCCGAGCACGAACGCCTCGATCGCCTCCGCCACCGGCACCAGGGCGTCGTCCACGCCGGTCAACCGGACCCGTTGGCTGGCCAGGAACTCGGTGAGGGCCTTGTCGACCCGCTGCCGCAGGCCGGCACGGTCGACGGGAGACACGGGAGCAGCGTGGGTCACGTGACGACGCTAGCCGGTCCCCGTTCGACGCGCTCCACCGCCACGCGTGCCAGCCCGCGCGCCAGCGCGGCCCGGGCCCGTCCGCGTGGCCGACCGGGCGGCGGTGGCTCGGCCCGGAACGGTGGACGTCGTCCGGCCGGCCCGCCGGGCGTACGCGGCGGCCTCGGCGAGCACCACCAACGGCACGTCCAGCACGACGGCGAGCCAGCCGAGCCAGAATCCTCCCGGTATGCGCCGCTGTCGTTCCCATCGGGAGATCTCGTGCCGGCTCAACGTCGGCACACCGGCGGCGGCACACAACTCGGTGGCGGTGCGCTGCTGGCTCCAGCCCCGGGCCAACCGACAGCGGGCCAGCAGCAACCCGAGCTGTGCCGGGCGTGACGGTGGGGGCGGGGTCATCGGTCCTCCAGGCGGGGCGTCGGTGCGGTGACGACCCGCCCGCCCGACGGGACGGACCGGCGCCACCGGTCGGCTGCTGACCCCCACGCGAGCCCCCGGGGCCGCCCCCACCGCCCCTCCCGCGCCACCCATTCCTACCCCGCGGGTACGACGGCTTTCCGCCCGTCGGGCCCGGACCGGGGGTGCCGTCGGGCGCGGGGACCCGTCGATCCACGACCCGGCGTGGGAACCACCTGGGTCGCGGGGAAGCCGCCCGCTAGAGTCGGGGCGTGGCGCTCGGTCTTCCCTCGATACTCCCCAATCCGCAGCCGGCGATCGGGGAGCTCATCCGCGACCGCCAGCCGACCTTCTCGTTCGAGTTCTTCCCACCCAAGACCGAGGCGGGTGAGCAGCTCCTCTGGCAGGCGATCCGCGAGCTGGAGTCGCTGCGTCCGTCGTTCGTCTCGATCACCTACGGGGCGGGCGGCTCGACCCGGGACACCACCGTGGCGGTGACCGAGCGGATCGCCACCGACACCACCCTGCTGCCGTTGGCCCACCTGACCGCGGTCAACCACTCCGTCGCCGAGCTGCGGCACGTGATCGGTCGGCTCGCCGGGGTGGGGGTGCGCAACGTGCTGGCGGTGCGCGGCGACCCGCCCGGCAATCCGGGCGGCGAGTGGGTCCGCCATCCCGAGGGCGTGGACTACGCCGAGGACCTGGTCCGCCTGGTCCGCGACGCCGGTGACTTCAGCGTGGGCGTGGCGGCCTTCCCGTACAAGCATCCCCGCTCGCCCGACGTGGCCAGCGACACCGCGCACTTCATCCGCAAGTGCCGGGCCGGCGCCGAGTTCGCGATCACGCAGATGTTCTTCGACGTCGACGACTATCTGCGGCTGCGCGACCGGGTCGCCGCCGCCGGTTGCGACACCCCGATCCTGGCCGGGGTGATGCCGGTGACCCAGATCGGCACCATCGAACGGTCCGTGCAGCTCTCCGGTGCGCCCTTCCCGCCGGCGCTGGCGGCGCGCTTCGAGCGGGTCGCCGACGACCCGGAGGCCGTCCGCCGGCTCGGCATCGAGCAGGCCAGCGAGATGTGCCGCCGGCTGCTCGACGAGGGCGTGCCGGGGATCCACTTCATCACCCTCAACCGGTCCACCGCGACCCGCGAGGTCTGGCAGCACATCCAGGCCGGCGCGCGGGTGTGACGGCGGGTCTGCGACACCTGATGCCCGACACGACGGTTGATCCGTGGTGGGAACACAGCTGAACTGGGACCAGTACGCCACGGCGTGGGCGCGGCTGCACGGTGGGTTCGACCCCCGATCCGCCGCGCCGGTGGTACGCGCCTGGCTGCGGTTCGCGTACCACGTCGGGTATGTGCTGGGCCGGCTGCGGGTCGGCCCCACCGCCGTCACGGTGGCCGGGGTGGTGCTCTGCTTCTGCGTACCGCTGCTGGTGACCCGGCCGGGGGACGGGCCGTTCCTCGGCGCGCTGTTCGTGCTGCTCGCGGCCGTGGCGGACAGCGTGGACGGAGCGGTGGCGGTGGCCACCGACCGCACCACCCGGCTCGGCTACGTCTACGACTCGGTCGCCGACCGGCTCGGTGAGGTGGCCTGGCTGCTGGCGTTCTGGCTGGTGGGCGCGCCGGGCGCGCTGGTCGTCGCGGCTGGTGCGCTGTCCTGGCTGCACGAGTACGTCCGGGCCCGGGCGGTCTCCGCCGGCATGCGAGAGATCGGCGCGGTGACCGTGGGCGAACGCCCCACCCGCGTCTCGGTGGCCCTGGTCGGGTTGCTGGTCGCCGGGCTGACCGGGCTGATCGATGCGGACCTGGCCGCCGGCACCATCACCATGGCGACCGCGGTGTGGGTGCTGCTGGCCGGCTTCGGCCTGGGGCAGTTGCTCTCCACCATCCGCCGCGCACTGCTCAACGCCGGCTGAGCGCCGGGGCCCCTACCAGGCGGGGCCGATCTCGTCGGCGACGATCTGCGCGGAGAGGGTCACCATCGGCAGCCCGCCCCCGGGGTGGCTCGAGCCTCCCACCAGCCACAACCCGTGCGCCGGGCCTCGGTTCGCCGGCCGGAGCAGCCCGCCGGCGGTGCCGTAGATCGAGCCGCCCGGCGCGCCGGTCGCCGCGTCCAGGTCGGCCGGGGTGCGCACCTCGCGGAACAGCAGCCGGTCGCGCACGTCGACGCCGCGCTGCGCCAGCACGTCCAGGATCCGGTCGGCGTACGCGTCGGCCAGCCCCGGGCGACGCCAGTCGACCGCGCCCGTCGCGGTGCCCTGCCGAGCCGCGTTGACCAGCACGAACCACGCCTCGTGCCCGGCCGGGCGGACCATCGGGTCGTCGGCCACGGTGACGAACACCGTCGGGTCGGCCGCCGGCCGGGCCCGTACGCCGCGCCCCGGGTCGCCGAAGACCGCGTCGAACTCGGCGTCGTAGTCGCGCGGGAAGAAGACGTTGTGGTGGGCCAGGCCACTGTCACCGGAGACACCCAGCAACAGCACGAAACCGGCCAGGCTGCGGTCGGCCAGCCCGGCCAGCCGGCGCGGATGCGGCAGCAGGTCGCGGTAGACGGTGAGCGCGTCCACGTTGGCCACCACCACGTCGGCGGGCACCGGCGCGGCGACGCCGGCGAGGCGTACCCCGTGCACCCGGCCCCCGGCGGCGTCGATGCGGGTCACCGCGGCGCCGGTCTGCACGACCACGCCGAGGTCCAGACAGCGGGTCAGCAGCGCGTCGGCGAGCGTGCCCAACCCGCCGCGCAGGTACCAGCCGCCGAAGGTCAGCTCGGCGTAGGGGACCGCGACGAGCGCGGCGGGCGCCCGGCGCGGGTCGGCGCCGGTGTAGGTGGCGTAGCGGTCCAGCAGCATCCGCAGCCGCGGGTCGGACAGGTGGCCGCGGCCCAGCCCGCGCAGGGTGCGCCCCGGAGCGATGGCGGCCAGGTCGCCGACGCGCCAGGCCAGCGACGCGAGGTCGCGGGGGGAGTCGACGGTACGCCGCAGGATGTCCCGCTCGGAGGCGTGCCACACCCGCTCGGCCCGGTGCCACAGCCGCTGCCAGTCGGCCGCCGCCCGGTCACCGAGGACGGCCCCGATCCGGGCGGCGAACTCCACCGGGTCGGCGCAGGAGTCCAGTGCCGGCCCACCGTCGGCGAAGACGTGCCGGACGATCGGGTCCAGCGGGGTCAGGTCCAGGTACTCGTCGAGCTTCGCCCCGGTCGCCTCGAACAGGTCGTGGAACACCTCGGGCAGGGTGAACAGGCTCGGTCCGGTGTCGAAGTGGAACGACCCGACCGGGCTGTCGTGCACGTACCGGCCGAGCTTGCCGCCGACCGTGTCGGCCCGCTCGAAGACGGTCACCTGGTGCCCGGTGGCGGCCAGCCGGGCGGCGGTGGCCAGGCCACCCACCCCGGCGCCGACGACCACGATCCGCGCCATGCCGCATCCCCCTAGCTGACCGGACGGCCCCGCCAGGTCAGGCGACGCCGCTTTCGCAGATGGTACGACCGCAGAGTCAACCAACCGAGGACCACGACCGACACGGGGTGTGCGAGCGCGTCGGGCCACCACCGGCCCCCGGTCGCCCGGGCGGTGAACACCCGCCCGACCACCCCGAGCAGGTACCCGGCCAGACCTGCGACGGCCACCCCCGGCGCGCCGGCGGCCAGGGCGGTCACCGTGATCAGCGGCGGGGCGGTGTAGAGCAGCAGGAGCAGCGCCACCACGGCCGCCGCCGCGCCCGGGTGCCCGAACGACGCCCAGAGCGACTTCGAGTACCCGTCGCGCAGCTGCGGCCAGGTCTCGTACATCCGGCAGCTGGCCAGTCGGGAGCCGTCGGCCAGAGCGATCCGCCCGCCGGCCCGCTTGACCGCTCGGGCCAGCTCGACGTCCTCCAGGATCCTGTCGGCGACCGCGGCGTGCCCGCCGGCGGCGGTGTAGCCGGCCCGGTCCACCACCAGGAACTGCCCGCCCGCCGCGGCCAGCGACGGCCGCGGCGAGCGCTCCATCGCGCGCAGCGGCAGGAAGGTCAGCCAGAGCCACTGCAACAACGGCTGCACCAGGCGGTCGGCCGCCGTCGTCACCACGATCCGGGGGTACGGCGACAGCAGCGTCGCGCGGGCGGCGCGCAGCTCGGTGACCGCCGCCGCCACGGCGTGCGGGGCGAGCACCACGTCGGCGTCGACGAAGACCAGCGCGGTGGCCACCGGGTCGGCTCGGTTGGCCAGTTGCCAGCAGGCGTGTGGCTTGCCCAGCCAGCCCGGCGGCGGGGCGACCCCGGTGAGCAGGGTGACCCGCGGGTCGTCGCCGGCCACCGCGCGGACCACGTCGGCGGTGCCGTCGGTGGACCCGTCGTCGAGGACCACGACGCGCAGCCCGGGTACGCCGCGCTGGGCGAGCAGGGCGCGTAGGCACCCGGTGACCCGGGTGGCCTCGTCACGCAGCGGCAGCAGCACGGCTACCGACTCGCTGATCTCGTCCGGCCGGTCGGTGGGTCGGCGCAGCCAGCGGGTGGCGTTGAGCCAGGTGTGCCCGGTCAGCGCGGCGACGGCGAGCAGCAGGGCGAGCAGGATGGTCATCGGGTCGCGTCGACGCCGGTGCGGTGCCGGTGGCGGTCGTCCCGGTGCGGGTCGCGGGCCCGGCGGGCCCGCAGCAGGGTCACCGCCAGCGGTACGGCGGTGACCGACATGCCGGCCGCGCCCCAGAGTGCGGAGGCGGGCAGGCCGAGGAAGACCGCGTGGGCCAGGATGCTGGAGCCGTACGTCCACAGGTAGAGCGCGATCATCGGGTGGTCCCGCTGGTCGGTGTGCTCGGCGCTCGGCCCGGCCAGCGGGCGGAGCGCGCTCATCAGCAGCACCGCGAAGAGCAGCCAGCCCAGGTAGTTGCTGACCGGGATGCCGGGCAGGCCGGGCAGCGCCGGGCTGGCGTCCCGCCAGACCCAGTAGCCCTCGGAGACCATCTGCGGATCGAGGAAGAGGTCCCAGGCGGCCAACCCCAACGCGGCCAGCGCGACCCGACCCGCCCACCGGCCGGCCGGTGATCCGGTGCCGGCGGTCGGTGATCCGCTGCCGGCGGTCAGCCGGACCGCGGCCAGCCAGGCTGGCCAGGCCATCCAGGTCCAGGCCAGCGGGATGATCAGCGGCACCCCGGCCAGCTTCGGGCCGAGTTCACCGGAGTAGTCGTAGCTGCCGAACGGCACCCCGGTGGCCACCCCGACCGCCTCGATCGCGAACCCGCCGCCGGTGGCCACTGCGACCAGCGCCGACGCGGCCCGCAGACCACGGCTGAGCAGCGCGTGGCCGACCGAGAGCAGCCAGCCGAGCACGACGGTGGCCACGGTGAGACCGGCCCGGGTCGCACCGGTGGTGAGGGGGTAGCAGATCTGGGCGAGCACCAGGACGGCGAGCAGCGTCCAGGAGACCCGCCGCCCGGTCATGACGCCGGAGGCTCGAGCGGCAGGTCCCGGCCGAGCACGCCGAACGGCCGCTCGTCGCCGGGGAAGTGGAAGTCGCGCAGCACGTCGACGAAACCGAACCGCCGGTACAGCCGCCAGGCCCGCGACGTCTGCTCCTCGGCCTCCGGGGTGGACAGCAGCGTGGTGTCGCCCTCGGCCATGCCGAGCAGCGCCCGCAGTTGGCCGGCGCCCAGACCGTGCCCCTGCGCCGGCGGCCGGACGTGCAGCTCGACCACCTCGAAGCAGTGGGTGAGCCACCGCTGCCGGGTCGGCGCGTCCAGCGCCCGGTGCACCTGGTCGTGCCACCACTGGCCGGCCCCGCCCAGATAGCCGTACCCGAAGCCGGCGAGGTGCCCCTCGGTGGTCAGGCTGGCCACGGCCCGGAACCCGGGTCGGCGTACGTGGGTGGCGATGTAACCGCGCCGAGCCTCGAGCAGGTCGGTGCGGTATCCCATCGCCTCACCGTAGACGGCAACCACGTCGTCCAGCCGCCGGACGAGATCGTCCGGCGTCCAGCGCACCAACCTCATGCCCGTTCACCCTTCGCCGTTCCCAGGTCGCCGTCGGAGACCCACCCGAGCACCGTCCGGTCGCCGACCACGTCGCGCACCTCGAACCGCGCGAACAGCTCCTCGGCGTACCAACCCACGGTGGCGGTTCGCATGATCGCCGCCCGGTGCTCCGGGTGACGGTACGCGAACGCCACCAGGTCCGTCGGGTCGCGCCACACGCTCACCGTGCCCTGCCAACCCAGCGGAGCCTCACCGACACCGAACCGGGCCAGCAGCCCCGGCGCGTCGCGCAGGGCGGCGGCCACCGGGGGGATCGCCCGCCAGAAGGTGGCCGTCCGGCGGGCCCGCAGCCGGGCCCGGGTCAGCGCCAGCACCGGCCCGTTGACCCGGCCGCCGGGCGGGTCGCCGAACGGTCGCTGGCCGGACCACTCGCCCCGGCTGCTCAGCGGACGCAGGTCGACCCGGGCGTGGGCGTGGGCGATCCGTGCCCAGGCCCGCCCGACCGGCGAGTCGTCGAAGCCGGCCGCCGCGGCGGGGGAGTCCCAGACGGTCAGCGCCGCCCACCGGGTCAGGTCGGTGTCACCCGGGCCGAAGCCGGTGCCGGTCCCGGTGCCCAGCAGCTTGCCGAACCGGACGCCCGGGAGGGCGCGCAGTCGCCCCCGGTCCACGGCCATCCGGGCCAGCGCCCGGGGCAGCGCGGCACGGGAGGTCCGCCACACGTGCAGGGTGACCAGCTCCGCGACGGCGCTGTGCCCGCTGGTTCGCTCGCTCACGCCACCTCGGCGGAGGTGCCGGCGGTGATCCGCAGCAGCTCGGCGTAGGTGGTCGGGAAGACCGCCTGCGGTACGCCGCCCGCGGCCCAGATCTCCGGGTACGCCGCCAGCGCGGTGTCCACCAGGGTGCGCAGCGGTCGCGGGTGCCCGAGCGGTGCGACCCCGCCGATCGGCTGCCCGGTGTGGGCCCGGACGAACTCCGGGGTGGCCCGGCGCAGTCGGGTGACCCCGATCGATGCGGCCAGGCCGGCGGTGTCCACCCGGTGCGCGCCGGAGGTGAGCACGAGCAGCGGCGCGTCGTCCGCATCGAAGATCAGCGAGTTGGCGATCTGGCCGACCTGGACGCCGAGCGCTTCGGCGGCTGCCGCGGCGGTGTGCACCGCGTCGGGCAGCAGGCGGACCGTGCTGGGCGCACCGGCGCCGTCGAGCGCGTCGGCACCGGTGAGCGCGTCCTGCACCGCCCGTACGTTCGGGTGTGGCTGCATGCCGCCATTCTTCCCGGTCCACCGGCGGCCTGCTCAGCCGCCCACGTCGTGTCCCGCCCGGTCGTGTCCCGCGCGGCGGTCAGGACCGGGCGCGCTCGGTGACCAGCAGCTGCACTCCGTCGAGGATCCGGGACAGCCCGAAGTCGAGTGCCTGGTCGCGGCCATCATGGACGGCGGCCGAGGCCACCGCTTCGAGCAGCGCCGGGAATCGCTGCTCCTGCCCCCGCAGCAGGTCGGACAGCCCTGGTGCCATGGCCTGTTCCGGGGTCTCGGTGGGGATGCCCGCCACCTGCTGGGCGAGGTTGCGGACATGCCCGACCAGGAGCACCACGACGTCGAGCTTCTCGCCGCCGTGCAGGCGGGTGCCGTCCAGTGCGGCGATGGCCCGTTCCATCCACCCCAACTCGTGGGGCCCCAGCACGCGTACGCCGACGGTGGCGGCCACCGCCCACGGGTGCCGGTGGAACCGGTCGTACATCTGCCGTGCCCAGGCGTCCAACTGGTCGCGCCAGGGCGCGTCGACGGGCAGCGCGGGTGGCTCTCCGATCCCGGTCTCGATCATGAGGGCGACGAGTTCGGTCTTGCCCGGCACGTACCGGTAGAGCGCCATCTTGGTCACGTCCAGCGACTCGGCGACCCGTTGCATGGTCACCGCGCCGAGCCCGTCGGCGTCGGCGACCGCGATGCCGGCCTGGGCGATGACGGCCAGGGTGAGCGTGGGTCGGGGTCCGCGTCGTGGCGGGCTCGGCGGCTGCCAGAGCAGATCGACGAGGCGTTGGCGCTGTGTCGCGCCAGTGGCGTCCACCGGGTCCATCGGTCTCCCGTCTCGCTGTCTTGTCCAGGTCGCTGAACTGTGTCTAGAGTAATCTGTATCCGTGAGACACAGTTTCGGAGGCCCTTCATGTCGTACTCCCTCGCCCTGCGCGGTCTGCGCGTCCTCGTCTCCGGCGCGGGCGTCGCCGGTCCGGCGTTCGCCTGGTGGCTGACCCGGTACGGCGCCGAGGTCACCGTGGTCGAGCTGGCCCCCGCGCTGCGCACCAGCGGCTTCGCGGTCGACTTCCGCGGCCCCACCCACCTGGGGGTGCTGGCCGCCATGGGTGTGCTCGACGACCTGCGCGCGGTGCAGACCCGGGGCGGCGCGATGAGCTGCGTGGACGAGCACGGCCGGGAGATCTTCCGCCTGCCCGCCGAGTTCGCCGGGGGTGAGCTGGAGGTCCGCCGTCGGGACCTGTCCCGGATCCTGCACCGGCGCAGCGCCGACCGGGCCGAGTACCTGTTCGGCGACCAGATCACCGCGCTCACCGAGACCGTCGACGGAGTGCACGTCGAGTTCGACCGTGCCGGCGCACGCACCGTCGACCTGGTGGTCGGCGCCGACGGGCTGCACTCCGGCGTACGCCGGCTGGCCTTCGGCCCGGAGTCGGGATACGTGCGGCACCTCGGTTACCACCTGGCGGGCTGGGAACTGCCCAACGAGTTGGGGGTGGGGCCCCTGTCGCAGCAGTACAACGTCCCGGGGCGGATGGCCAGTGTCGCCGCCGATCAGAGCGACCCGACCCGGGCCGGCGCCTTCGTCGTCTTCACCGCGCCCGACCCCGAGGGCGACTGGTACGACCTCGACCAGCAGAAGAAGATCATCACGACGGCGCTCGACGGGCTGGGCTGGCACGTGCCGCACCTGCTGGCCAGCCTGCGCGACGCGCCGGAGCTGTACTTCGACTCGATCAGCAAGGTGCGCGTACCGCGCTGGCACGCCGGTCGCACCGCGCTGCTCGGCGACGCGGCCTGGGGCGTCACCCTCGGTGGGATGGGGGTCGGCACCGGCATCGTCGGCGGGTACGTGCTCGCCGGCGAGTTGGCCGTGGCCGGTGGCGACCACCGGATCGCCTTTCCCGCGTACGAGCGGCGGCTACGCGACTACGCGATGCGCTGGCAGCGCGGGGCCAGCCCCGGCCCGTTCCTCGCCCCGGCCACCGCGGGCGGGCTCTGGCTGCGCAACCGGCTGCTGCGTACCCGGCCGGTCCAGGCCATGCTGGTGCGCGGCACCCGGTCCCTGGCCACCGACCTCGACCTGCCCGACTATCCGGCCCCGAGCTGAGCCGTCGCGCCCGGTGCGCACGGGCGGCGCGTCACACGTTGCATTTTCGTCGGAGGGGGGGTGTACTGTCAGCAGCAGTTAGAACGAGTGTTCGATTGCCTCGAACGCCCGTTCCAACCAGCCGGGGCGCGGTGTTTCGCGGCGCCAGCCCCGGGCGGTGCGGCTCCGCGGGCCGCACCTGGGTTTCCGGGCAGTCGCGAGCCCGAGCCCACCAGGCAGGAGCGTCGCTCGCCGCCCACGACCCCCGGGCGGCGGGCGACGAACCCGCCGGTACGACGGGCGGGTGTGGTGTGGGGGAGGATCCACACCCGGCCGGCCACCACCCCGTGCGTGTTCCTCCGCACCACCCGACCTCGGCGTCTCATCGGCGGCACCAGCGCGCCGAGGCGACGCCCCGGCCACGTGGAGGAGACAGTCACCATGCCGACCAACCCGGCTCAGGCACCGACGGTGCCGGCGCACGCGTTGCCGCACCGCACCCCCGCCCAACTCCTCACGTTGGCCCGGCGTGGGCTGGTCGAGGCCGGCCAGACCCGACCCGACGGCCTGCGCTACGCGGCCGCCCACCTGGCGGCGCTGCGCGCCGCAGCCGCCCTGCTCGCCGCCCGGGCCCGGCCCGCCCCCGGCCGCCGCAACCGGATCACCAGCGTGTGGGTTCTGCTCTGCGCCGTCGCCCCCGAGCTCGACGAGTGGGCCCGGTTCTTCGCCGCCGGGGCCGGCAAACGGGCCGCCGCCGAGGCCGGCATCCCCCGGGTGGTGAGCGCCC
This sequence comes from Micromonospora sp. CPCC 205539, assembly GCF_036906815.1. Lineage (NCBI taxonomy): Bacteria > Bacillati > Actinomycetota > Actinomycetes > Micromonosporales > Micromonosporaceae > Micromonospora > Micromonospora sp. CPCC 205539. Next base: position 76,662 of record NZ_JBAKHW010000030.1, read on the forward strand.
GGGAGGCCGACGACCTGCTCCGCGCGGCCGAACAGTTCGTCACGGTGGTGGAGACCGCGCTCGGCGTGGCGCACCAACCGGCCCTGGACGGCCTCGCCGCATGATCCCGCCGTGCTGCCGGCCGCCCAGCGGGGGGAGCCGGGCGGCCGGCAGCACGGTGTGCCGGTCCTGATCTGAATTCACAGCAATGACGGGGGGATGGTCCGATGGCGGGCCGCATGGTGGTCGGTACCGCCGCACTGGCCGATCTGGTCCGCCCAGCGAGCGCACCCGATTCAGCCGGCGGCCACCGGGTGCTGCCGGTGGCGCCCGAGCTGACCGGTCTGCTACCCAACCGGGGCCTACGCCGGGGCAGCACCATCGCGGTCGCGGCCGGCCAACCCCGGCGCAGCGGCGGCACCTCGCTGGTGCTGGCACTGCTCGCCGAGGCGTCCCGGGCCGGCTCGTGGTGCGCGGTGGTCGGGGTGCCGACGTTCGGCGCGGGCGCGGCCGCCGAGCTGGGCATCGCCCTGGACCGGTTGGCCCTGGTGCCCAATCCCGGCCCCGAGTGGGCCACCGTGGTCGCCGCGCTGATCGACGGGGTGGACGTCGTGGTCACCGCCGTGCCGGCCGCGGTCTCCGCATCGGTCGCCACCCGGCTGGCCGCCCGGGCCCGCCAGCGCGGCAGCGTGCTCGTCCCGTACGGCCGGTGGGACGGCGCGGACGTGACGTTGCAGGTGGTCCGTGGGGTCTGGGAAGGGCTCGGGGCCGGCCGTGGGCGGCTGCGCCGCCGGGAGGTCACCGTCTCGGCGCGTGGGCGCGGGGCGGCCGCCCGCCCCAAAGAGATCAAGGTGTGGCTCCCCGGTGCCGAGCTCACCCGGGTGATCCCTCGTACGGTGTCGACCGCGAGCCGTCCGGCGCTCACTCTGGTCGGCTCGGCATGACCGGTTCTCCGGCACGGACCCTGCTGCTGTGGTGCCCGGACTGGCCGGTGCTCGCCGCCGAGATCGTCGACGGGGTGCCGGCCACCGGCCCGGTCGCCGTGCTGCACGCCAATCGTGTGGTGGCCTGCTCCGAGCAGGCCCGCGCCGAGGGGGTGCGTCGAGGGCTGCGCAAGCGGGAGGCGCAGGGCCGCTGTCCGCAGCTCACCGTCGTGGAGTACGACCCCGGCCGGGATGCCCGGGCGTTCGAGCCGGTGGTCGCCGCCGTGGAGGAGTTGGTCGCCGGCGTCGAGGTGGTCCGCCCGGGTGCGTGCGCGGTGGCGGCCCGGGGCCCGAGCCGTTACCTCGGCGGTGAGGAGGCGGCCGCCGAGCGGATCATCGAGCACGTCGCCCAGTCGTGCGTGGTGGAGAGCCAGGTCGGCATCGCCGACGGGGTCTTCGCCGCGGGGCTCGCTGCCCGCGCCGGCCGCGTGGTGGCACCGGGCGGCACGCCGGAGTTCCTGGCCAGGTTGCCGGTCGAGGCACTCGGTCGGCCCGCGCTGGCCGACCTGCTGCGCCGGCTGGGGGTGCGGACTCTCGGCGACTTCGCCGCGCTGCCGGCCGGCGACGTGCTGGCCCGGTTCGGGTTCGATGGCGCGCTGGCCCACCGGCTGGCCGCCGGACGGGACCACCGTCCGCTCGCCGTCCGGCAGCCGCCGGCCGACCTGACGGTCACCGCCGAGCACGACGACCCGATCGACCGGGTCGACGCGGCGGCTTTCGTCGCCCGTGCGCTGGCCGAGCAGCTGCACGACCGGCTGGCCGGGCACGGGCTGGCCTGCACCCGGCTCGGCATCGAGGCGGTCACCGCGCACGGGCAGGAGCTGCACCGGGTGTGGCGGCACGACGGCCTGCTCACCGCGGCGGCCATCGCCGATCGGGTGCGCTGGCAGCTCGACGGCTGGCTCTCCGGCAGCAACGGCCGGGCCGGTGCCCGACCGGCCCGGCCGACGGCCGGCATCATCCGGCTGCGGCTGGTCCCGGACGGGGTGATCGCCCAGGCCGGCCTGCAAGCCGGCCTCTGGGGGGAGACCGGCGAGGAGCGGGAGCGGGCGCACCGGGCATTGAGCCGGGTGCAGGGCATCCTCGGCCCGGAAGCGGTGGTGACCGCGGTGCTCGGCGGCGGGCGTTCCCCGGCTGACCAGGTCCGACTGGTGCCCTGGGGCGACGAACGACTTCCCGCTCGTCCCGGGCCGCCGCCGATCGCCGCCGGCGTCGATCGGGTTGCCGGCGACGGCCGGGTTGCCGGCGACGGCCGGGTTGCCGGCGACGGCCGGGTTGCTGGTGTCGGCCGAGGTGAGGGCGCTCCGCCGTGGCCGGGTCGGTTGCCGTCGCCCGCGCCGGCCGTGGTGCTGAGCAGCCCGCTCGCCGCGACCGTGCACGACGCCGTCGGTGAGCCGGTGGTGGTCAGCGCTCGCCTGGTGGTGAGCGCCGCGCCGGCCCAGCTCACCGTCGGCACCACCCGATCGGTGGAGATCGTCGGCTGGGCTGGCCCGTGGCCGGTGGACGAGCGGTGGTGGGCCCCCACCGAGGCCCGACGCAGGGCCCGGTTCCAGGTCAGCCTCGCCGACGGCACCGCTCTGCTGCTCGCCGTCGAGGCTGGCCAGTGGCTGGTGGAGGCGATCTATGACTGACCGCCGAGGCCATGACCCACTCGCCATCGAGGAAGTCGGGGTGTCCCGTCCGTCCGGTCAGCCCGACTTCCAGGATGTGGAGTCGATCAAGGGGCCCGGCCGGGAGGGGCGCCGATGAGCTTCCACAACCCGAAGATGCCCTGGTCGGATCTGGAGCGGGTGCTCTCCGGGAAGGCCGACGACAGCCGGGGGAGCAGGGGTGACCGACACCTGCACGTCGTGGATCCGCTCGCCGTCGACGGCGACGGCGGGGACTCCCCGGCCTGGACCCGCAAACGCCAGCAGTACGAGGCGCCCGAGCTGGCCCGCCCGGACGGCACGGTGCCCTACGCGGAGCTGCACGCGCACACCAACTTCAGCTTCCTCGACGGTGCCAGTCACCCCGAGGAGTTGGCCGAGGAGGCGGCCCGGCTGGGCCTCACCGCGCTCGCCGTCACCGACCACGACGGCTTCTACGGGGTGGTCCGCTTCGCCGAGGCGGCCCGCGCGCTGGCCCTGCCGACCATCTTCGGCGCGGAGCTCTCCCTCGGGCTGCCCGGCCCGCAGAACGGCGAACCCGACCCGTACGGCGCGCACCTGCTGGTGCTCGCGCACGGCCACGAGGGGTACGCCCGGCTGGCCACCACCATCGCCCGCGCCCAGCTGCGCGGTGGGGAGAAGGGCCGACCGGTCTACGGGGAGTTGGAGGAGGTCGCCGAGGAGCTGCGCGACCACGTGCTGGTGCTGACCGGCTGCCGCAAGGGGCACGTGCCGGCGGCGTTGCTCACCGAGGGGGTGGACGCGGCGGCCCGCGAATTGGACCGGCTGACCGCGCTCTTCGGCGCGGAGACGGTGGCGGTGGAGCTGACCGACCACGGCCACCCCGTCGACGCCGACCGCAACGACGCGCTCGCCGACCTGGCCGCCGCGGCCGGGTTGCCGACGGTGGCCAGCAACAACGTGCACTACGCCAGCCCCGGCCGGCGCCGGCTGGCCACCACGGTCGCCGCCGTCCGGGCTCGGCGTAGCCTCGACGAGATCGACGGCTGGCTGCCGGCGGCGGCCACCGCCCACCTGCGCAGCGGCGCGGAGATGGCGGCCCGGTTCGCCGCCTACCCGGGTGCCGTGGCCCGGGCCGCCGAGTTCGGCGCCGAGTTGGCCTTCGACCTCCATCTCGTCGCGCCGCAGCTGCCGGCGTACCCGGTGCCACCGGGGCACACCGAGATGAGCTGGCTGCGGAAGCTGACCGCCGACGGTGCTCGGGAGCGCTACGGCCCACCGCAGGCGCACCCGACGGCGTACGCGCAGCTCGAGCACGAGCTGAACATGATCGAGGCGCTGGGCTTCCCCGGCTACTTCCTGGTGGTCTACGACATCATCACGTTCTGCCGTAAGCAGGACATCTACTGCCAGGGCCGGGGTTCGGCTGCCAACTCGGCGGTCTGCTACGCGCTGCGGATCACCAACGTGGACGCGGTGCGGCACCAGCTGCTCTTCGAGCGCTTCCTCGCGCCGGAGCGGGACGGCCCTCCGGACATCGACGTGGACATCGAGTCCGACCGCCGGGAGGAGGTGATCCAGCACGTCTACACCCGCTACGGCCGGGAGCACGCCGCCCAGGTCGCCAACGTCATCTCCTACCGGCCCCGGTCGGCGGTGCGCGACGTGGCCAAGGCGTTCGGCTTCTCACCCGGCCAGCAGGACGCCTGGAGCAAGCAGATCGACCGGTGGGGCTCGGTCGCCACGGTCGACGTCGAGGACATCCCTGAGCAGGTGGTGGAGTACGCCAACGAGCTGCAGACGTTCCCGCGGCACCTGGGCATCCATTCCGGCGGCATGGTGATCTGTGACCGGCCGGTGATCGAGGTCTGCCCGGTGGAGTGGGGGCGGATGCCGGGTCGCAGCGTGCTCCAATGGGACAAGGACGACTGCGCGGCGGTCGGCCTGGTCAAGTTCGACCTGCTCGGTCTCGGCATGCTCTCCGCGCTGCACTACGGCTACGACATGATCGGCCAGAGCCTCGACCTGGGTGACATGACGCTGGACGACCCCGAGGTCTACGACATGCTCTGCCGGGCCGACTCGGTCGGGGTGTTCCAGGTGGAGAGCCGCGCACAGATGGCCACCCTGCCCCGACTCAAACCTCGCGAGTTCTACGACTTGGTGGTCGAGGTGGCGCTGATCCGGCCCGGCCCGATCCAGGGCGGCTCGGTGCACCCGTTCATCCGGCGCAAGAACGGCCAGGAGCCGGTGACCTTCCCGCACCCGCTGATGCGCAACGCGCTGGAGAAGACCCTGGGCGTGCCGCTGTTCCAGGAGCAGCTGATGCAGCTCGCCATCGACCTGGCCGGCTTCGACGCGTCCGAGGCCGACCAGCTGCGCCGGGCGATGGGTGCCAAACGCTCGGTCGAGCGGATGGCCCGCATCGCCGACCGGCTCTACGCCGGGATGGCCGAGCGGGGCATCACCGGCGAGCTGGCCGACGACGTCTACCGCAAGCTCACCGCGTTCGCCAGCTACGGCTTCCCGGAGAGCCACGCGATGAGCTTCGCGTACCTGGTCTATGCCAGCTCCTGGCTCAAGCGCTACCACCCGGCGCCGTTCCTGGCCGCGCTGCTCAACGCCCAGCCGATGGGCTTCTACTCCCCGCAGACCCTGGTCGACGACGCTCGCCGGCACGGGGTGGAGGTCCGCCGGCCGGACATCAACGCCAGCGGGGCCAAGGCGGTGCTGGAATCCACCCCGGCCACCCGCTGGGGCAGCGGGCCGGGGGAGCCACCGCACGCCTGGGGGCTGGGCGGTCCGGTGGTCCGGCTCGGGCTGTCCAGCGTGCGTACCCTCGGCGACGAGGTGGCGGAGCGGATCGAGGCCGAACGGACGGCCGGTGGGTCGTACCGGGACATGCCCGATCTGGCCCGGCGGGTCGGTCTCACCGCCGCGCAGCTGGAGGCGCTGGCCACCGCGGACGCCTTCGCCTGTTTCGGGTTGACCCGGCGGCAGGCGCTGTGGGCCGCCGGCGCGGCGGCCCAGGACCGGCCGGGCCGGCTGCCCGGCACGGTGACCGGCGCGGCGGCGCCGACGCTGCCCGGGATGGAGGCGGTGGACCGGCTGGTCGCCGACGTGTGGGCCACCGGGCTGTCGCCGGAGAGCCATCCGGCCCGGTTCATCCGTGGTCAGCTCGACGTGCTCGGCGCGGTGCCGATCGCCCGGCTCGGCCGGGTGGAGCCGGGGCAGCGGATCCGGGTCGGTGGCATCGTCACTCACCGGCAGCGCCCGGGCACCGCGGGCGGGGTCACCTTCCTCAACCTGGAGGACGAGACCGGAATGCTCAACGTCACCTGCTCGCCGGGGCTGTGGCAGCGCTACCGGCGGGTTGCCCGCAACAGCGCCGCGCTGGTGGTCCGTGGCCGGCTGGAGCGGCACGAGGGAGTGACCAACCTGATCGCCGACCGGCTGGACGCCATCGAGCCGCCGGTGAGCCCGCCGTCGCGTGACTTTCACTGACGCAGTGATCCACATTACGGTTTCCCGCGCCGCCGAGCGGGAGACTCGTGTCGAGCGGGCAGAGCGGCCCGTGAGCCATGAGGGGGATGAACAGTGATGGGTAATCACGCGTACACCGGTGGAATTGCCAACGCCCGGCGGACCCGGCTGGGTGCCGGTTGGATGCCGGCGCACCTCGCCGACCCCCAGGAGTACGAGGTGACCAACGGGCCGGTGGCCAACGAGCGCCGGTCCCGGGCGGAGGACATGGTCGAGGGCACCGAGTCCTGACCCCGCCACACGGCCGTCGCGCGGCCGGACCGGGTGACTAGGCTCGACCGGGTGGAGCAGACCCGAGGCCGGTTCGCCGGGCCGCCGCTGACCCCCCGTACCGCCGTGATCTGGTCGGTGCTCCGCGCCGAGCTGGACCGGCGCGGTGACACCGAGCTCACCGTGCTGGACGTGGGCGGGGGCACGGGCGGCTTCGCCGTCCCGCTGGCTCGGGCCGGGCACCGGGTCACCGTGGTCGACGCCAGCCCCGACGCGCTGGCCGCGCTCACCCGCCGGGCCGCCGAGGCCGGGGTGGCCGACCGGATCGCCGCCGTGCAGGGCGACGGGGATGCCCTCGCCGGGCTGGTCGAGCCGGCCGGCGTCGACCTGGTGCTCTGCCACGCCGTTCTCGAGGTGGTCGACGACCCGACGCCGGTGGTGACCGCGCTGGCCACCGCGCTGCGCCCGGGCGGTGCGGCCAGCGTGCTGGTGGCCGGCCGGGCCGCCGCCGTGCTGAGCCGGGCCATGAACGGGCACCTGGAGGTGGCGGCCGCGCTGGCCGCCGACCCGGCCGGCACCGCCGGGCCGCGGGACACCCTGCGCCGGCGCTACGACGCCCCCGGCGCCGCCGCGCTGCTCGGCGCCGCCGGGCTGGTGGTCGAGGAAATCCACGGGGTACGCGTGCTGGCCGACCTGCTGCCGGCCGCGGTGGCCGACGGGCAGTCGGCCGCCCTCGTCGAGCTGGAACGGGCGCTGGCTGCCCAGTCCCCGTACCGGGACCTCGCGGCCCAGCTGCACCTGTTCGCCCGCCGGCCGGCATGAGCACCTTGCCGGCGCCGCTGGCGGTCCTCGGGCCGGAGCACGGCGGTGGCCGTCTCGCCGACGTGCTGCCCAGTGCGCTCGCCGTGCTGGGCGTGCCCGGCTCGGCCGACCCGCTCGGGCTCGTCCCCGCGCTCGCCGGGGTCCGCCGCATCGCCGTGCTGCTGGTCGACGGGCTCGGCTGGTACCAGCTGCCAACCGCCGCGCCGTACGCGCCGACCCTCGCCGGGCTCGCCGCGACGGCCGGCCGGCCGATCATCGCCGGTTTCCCGTCCACCACGCCGACCAGCCTGGTGACGCTGGGCACCGGCCTCGCGCCGGGCGCACACGGGGTGCTCGGCTTCACCGTGCGGGTGCCGGGCACCGACCGGGTGCTCACCCACACCGACTGGGCGGCCGACCCGTCGCCGCTGCGCTGGCAGCCGGTGCCTACCCAGCTGGAGCGGGCCCGTTCCGCCGGGGTGGCGGTGACCGTGGTGAGCCGGCCGGAGTTCGACGGCAGCGGGCTGACCCTGGCCGCCAACCGTGGCGGCGACTTCCGGGGCGCCGCCGGTGTGGACGCGCTCGCCGCCACCATGCGGGCCGCGCTGACCGCCGGCCCCGGGCCCACCCTGGTCTCCGGCTACCACCCCGATCTGGACCGGCACGGTCACCTCAGCGGGGTCGACTCGACGCCCTGGCGGATCGCCGCCGGTGAGGTGGACGCGCTGCTCGCCCGACTGGTCGACGGACTGCCGTCGGATGCGGCGCTGCTGGTGACCGCCGACCACGGGCAGCTCGACGTGCCCGCCGCGCACCGCTTCGACCTGGACACCGACCCGCGGCTGCGCGCCGGTGTGCGGGTGGTGGCCGGTGAGGCCCGCGTCCGCTACCTGCACGTCGCGCCGGGCGCGGTCGATGACGTGATGGCCGCCTGGTCGGATGTGCTCGGCGTGGCGGCGCGGGTGCGTACCCGCGACGAGGTGGTGGCCACCGGCTGGTTCGGTCCGGTGCCCGAGGAGCACCTGGCGCGGGTCGGCGACGTGGTGGTGATCTGCAACGACACGTACGCGGTGATGGCCACCCGTACCGAGCGGCCGATGGCGTCCCGGCTGGTGGCGTACCACGGCGCGGACACGGCCGCCGAGGTGACCGTTCCGCTGCTGGTCGTCCGGGGCTGACCGCGTCGGTGGGTTGGTTCGGCCCGTTGGTCGCTGGTGGTGTCGTACCCCCGGGTTAACCTGCCGGGATGGGCCGCAGCCAGTCGTTGCCCCGGGGCGGTGATCCGCGCTTCGGGCCGGACGCCGACGACTCGGCCAGCCCGATCCTGCACGTCGACATGGACGCCTTCTACGCCGCCGTCGAGGTGCGCGACCGCCCTGAGCTGCGTGGTCGGCCGGTGGTCGTCGGCGGCGTCGGGCCCCGCGGCGTGGTCAGCTCGGCCAGCTACGAGGCCCGCCGCTACGGCGTACGCAGTGCGATGCCGACCAGCCAGGCTCGTGCCCGCTGCCCTCAGGCGGTCTACCTGCCACCCAACTTCGCCGCCTACACGGCCGCCTCCCGCGCGGTCATGCAGATCTTCCGGGACGTCACCCCACTGGTCGAGCCACTCTCCCTGGACGAGGCGTTCCTCGACGTGACCGGTGCCCGACGGCTGTTCGGCGCTCCGGCCGCCATCGCCCGTCTGATCCGCGAGCGGGTCGCCGACGAGCTGAGGTTGACCTGCTCGGTCGGGGTGGGGCCGAGCAAGTTCGTGGCCAAGCTGGGCTCCACCCGGGCCAAGCCGGACGGTCTGCTGGTCGTGCCCGCCGGGCAGGTGCTCGACTTCCTGCACCCGCTGCCGGTGGACGCGCTCTGGGGGGTGGGTGAGCGGGCCGCCGAGGCGCTGCGACGGCTCGGCCTGGCCACCGTCGGCGACCTCGCCGAAGCCCCGCTCGGGCTGCTTCGCCGGGCGCTGGGTGCGGCATCGGCGACCCATCTGCACGAGCTGGCCTGGGGGCGCGACTCGCGCCAGGTCAGCCCCGAGCATGTCGACAAGTCGATCGGCGCGGAGGTGACCTTCGACGTCGACGTGGCCGACCCACTGGAGATCCGCCGCGCCCTGCTCGCGCTCAGCACGAAGGTGGGCGTCCGTTTGCGCGACTCCGGGCAGGTGGGGCGCACCGTGTCGCTCAAGGTGCGGCTCGCCGACTTCCGCACCGTCAACCGCTCCCGCACGCTCGGCGTGCCCACCGACACCGCCCGCGAGATGTTCGACACGGTCTGGGCGCTCTACACCGCATTGGACCCGGGGGAGCGGATCCGGCTCGTCGGCGTCCGGGTGGAGGGGCTCGCCTCCGCGCGGGAGACGCCCCGGCAACTCACCCTCGGCGCGCCGGAGCGCGGCTGGCGGGAGGCGGAAGCTGCCGCGGACGCCGCCGCTGCCCGATTCGGGCGGTCCGTCATAGGTCCGGCCAGTCTGTTGGGCAACCGCGATGCCCGTCGAAACGAAAATCCACCGCACCCGTAGGTCGTCCCGCTTTCCGACGCGCGACCCCCCTCGTAGACTTGCGGGTAAGCAGCCGGATGGCTGCCACGGTCTGTCGGCCCGAGTGGGTCGACCAACGTGACCGGGGAGGAGTGCCGTGCCGCTCTCGGAGCACGAGCAGCGGCTGTTCGAGCAGATCGAGCGGTCGCTTGCCGAGGACCCCAAATTCGCCTCGGCCGTGCGCGCCAGCGATCCGCGCTTCCATGCGCGGCGTCGCCTGCTCGTCGCTGCCGGCGTGATCATCGCTGGTTTGGCTCTACTGGTCTATGGCGCGGTGATCAAGACTCCACCGCTGGCGGTGGCGGGCTTCGTCGTCATGCTGGCCTCGGCCGCGTTCGCGGTGCAGTCGCACCGACGGGCGCAGTCGCCCGACCTGCACGTGGTGGGTGGCACGACGAGTCGTCGCCGTCCGCGCGGCGGCCGGTCCGGTCGTCGGCCGTCAATCCTGGACCGCATGGAGGACAGGTGGCGGCAGCGCCCGGAGGGGCACCGCTGAGCCCGTCCCGCCGCTGAGGCGGGCCGTACACCGCGACGAGCGGGTCGCCGGGAACAGCCCGGCGACCGCTGTCGTATCCGCGCGCCATCACGCGCCCAATTCCGCGCCGCCGTCCGCGCTCGCGGCCCCGCGCCGCCGTCCGCGCTCGCGGTCCCGCGCCGCCCGTCCGCGCTCGCCGCCCCGCGCCGCCCGTCCG
>NZ_JBAKHW010000031.1:0-79037 GCF_036906815.1 Micromonospora sp. CPCC 205539
CTTGCGTCCTCGGCGTCACCGCGGGCCTCGTCGCGCTCGGTCTGCGCCGCCGCGACCTCGGTGGCCGCCTCGGCGCGGGCCTGGGCGAGCTGCCGCTGCACACCCACCGGGGACAGCTCGGCGTGCAGGGCCTCGCTCAGCGTCTCGACGATCTGGTCGAGGCGGTCCACCGCCTCCCAGGTGCGGGCCACCTGACCGGGCAGACCCGGGGCGTTGCGGTGGCGCATCCGGCCGTTGCGCGAGGCGCGCTGGCAGGCGCCGTCGTTGTCGCGGCAGTAGCGAAACGGTCGACCCGCGCCGACCCGCTGCGGCACGGGTTGTCCACAGTGGGCGCAGGGGCGGGTCTCGGTGGGGGTGGGCTGGGCGTCCATCGAGGCCGAAGTCTAGTGCGAGGTCACCTGGCGGCTCGGGCCGCCGGGTCCAGGGTGTAGCGGCGCTGCAGCAGCAGCGCGGCGAGCATCGCCACGGCGGGCAGCAACCCGAAGCCGTAGCGGATCGCCGCCAAGGCCGTGTCCGGCTGGACCGGCGACTCACCGGCCGTCGAGGCCACGAAACCGCCGACGGCCAGGCACAGCGCGTACGCGTACGGGCCGAGGGCCGCGCCGGTGGCCTCGGTGGCCGTCCACACCCCGGTGTAGGTGCCGGCGCCGGTCGTGCCGGCCGCGCCGATCACGTCGGGCAGCATCGAGAACGGCAGCAACTGCATGCCGGCGAACGCGACCCCGAGCACCGCCACCGCGCCGATCAGCACCGGCAGGCCGGCCGGACGGCCCACGGCCAGCACCAGCGAGCCGGCCGCGAAGGCGCCCTGCGCGGCGAGCAACGCCCGCTGCTTGCCGACGCGTCGGGCCAGCGCCAGCCAGGCCGGGGTGACCAGCAGCGCCGGCGCCACGAACGCGGCCACCAGCACCGTGGTGAGGCCGGTGCGGCGCAGCTCGTACTCGGCGTAGTAGGGCACGCCGGCCAGCACCAGGTGGGTGGTGGTGGACATGGCCAGGTAGGAGGCGACGAGCCAGCGGAACTGCCGGTCGCGTAGCGCGGTGCGCAGCGCCCGCCAGCCGCCGTGCGCCGGCGCCGTCGCGGTCACCGCCGCGCTGCGGCGCAGCCGGGCGATGCCGGCGACACCGACGAGCATGGCGGCCAGCATCCCGACGGCGAGGACCACGCCCATCCGCTGGTAGCCGCCGCGGGTCGCGGCGTCGCCGCCGGTGAGCAGCGGGGCCAGCAGGCCGGAGAGCAGGATGCCCAGGGTCAGCACGACCATCCGGAACGCCATCAGCCGGGTGCGCTCGTGGTAGCCGATCCGTAGGTCGGCCGGGGTGGCCAGGTAGGGAACCTGGTAGGCGGCGAAGAGCAGGTTGCCGGCGACGAAGAACACCGCCACCCAGGCGGCGGCTGGCGCGCCGGTCAGCCCCGCGGGCACCGCGAACAGCGCGGCGAAGGCGACCGGCAGGGCGCAGCCGAGCAGCAGCAGCCGGCGGCGGTCGCCCCGGCGGGTCTGCTCCACGTCGCAGCGGTGCCCGACCCACGGGTGCAGCAGCACGTCGGCGACCTTCGGCAGCAGCAGCGCCAGGCCGGCCAGCCAGGGCCCGACGGCCAGCACGTCGGTGAGGAAGTAGAGCAGCAGCAGGCCGGGCACGGTCACCCAGACACCCATGCCGAGCGAGCCGGCGGCGAACCCAGCGAGGGGGCCGCGCGGCAGCGTCGCGTCGGTGGTGGCGGCGGCGGGCCGCCGGTCGAGCCCGGTCATCGCGGCATCCTCTCCAGCCCGCCAATCCAACGGTTGATGGATTCTAGGGGCAGAATGGCGGCCATGACCATGCCGCGACGCCGTCCGGGCCGGCCCCGGCGCGACGAGACCCGGCCGACCCGCGAGGTGGTGCTCACCGTCGCCACCGCGCTGTTCGCCGAGCGCGGCTTCGACGCCGTCGGTCTGCGCGACGTCGCCGCGGCCGCCGGCGTGGACGTCGCCACGGTCGCCCACCACACGGGTACGAAGGCGGCGCTGTACGACGCCTGCTTCGCCCGGGTCTTCGCCGCCGAGCGGGCCGTTCTCACCGAAGCCGCGCAGCAGGCCCGCTCGGCGCTCGACGCGGGGCCGGACGCGGCACGGCGCGCGCTGCACGACCTGGTCGACGTGTTCGTCGACTTCCTGGAGGACCGGCCGGAGACCACCGGGCTGTGGCTGCGTCGCTGGCTCGAACCCCACCGGCACGCCGAGCTCGACCAGCGCTACGCCGAGCCGTTGTACCGGCTGGTGGCGCAGCTGCTCACGGCCGCCGCGGCGACCGGGGCGTTGGTCGAGCCGACCCCGCACATCACCGTGCGGAGCCTGGTCTGGGCGACGCACGGGCACGTGGTGGCGCTCGCCGCGGGCGCGCAGGAGCACCGCGAGTTCCGCTCGTTCGTGCACCGCTTCCTCGACGGCCTGTATCCCACGCCGTCCCCTTGACGAGCCGCGCACTCACGACGATTATCCATCGGACGTTGGATTAGTGGGGGCAGCGATGGGCGCACGACCCAGGGTGGCGGTGATCGGCGCCGGCGCGGCCGGGCTGGCCGCCGTCAAGGCACTGCGCGACGCGGACGTGGCGACGGTCTGCTTCGAGACCGCCGACCAGGTCGGTGGCCTCTGGGTGTACGGGTCGCCCGACTCGCCGGCGTACCGCACGCTGCACCTGAACACCAGCCGTGGGCGTACCCAGTTCGCCGACCACCCGATGCCCAGCGACTGGCCCGACTACCCCGACCACCGCCGCGTCGCCGGCTACCTGGGCGACTACGCCGACCGGTTCGGGCTGCGCGACGCCATCCGTCTGCGCCACACCGTCGAGCGGGTCACCCGGGAACCCTCGGGCGCCTGGACGGTGGTCGCAGCCGGCCCGGACGGCCCGGTCGAGGTCACCGTCGAGGCCGTGGTGGTCGCCAACGGCCACAACCGGGTGCCCCGACTGCCCAGCCCGCCGTACCCCGGCACCAGCACGGCCGAGCAGCTGCACAGCCACGACTACCGCGGCCCCGAGCAGCTCACCGGCCGGCGGGTCCTGGTCGTCGGTGGCGGCAACTCCGCGATGGACATCGCCGTGGACGCCTCCTACGCCGCCACCCGCACCCTGCTGTCGCTGCGCCGGGGCGTCTGGGTCGTGCCGAAGTACCTGCTGGGCCGCCCGTCGGACACGTTGAACGGGGCGATGGCCCGCCGGCTGCCGTGGCGGCTGCGGCAGCGCATCAGCCAGGCGATGCTCACCACCACCGTCGGCAGCCCCGCCCGCTACGGGCTGCCCGCGCCCACCCACGGCTTCCTGCAGGACCACCCGACGCTCTCCGACGGGCTGCTGTCGCGGCTGACCCACGGCGACGTCGAGGCCCGCCCCGGCGTCGCCGCCCTCGACGGCGACCGGGTCGAGTTCACCGACGGCCGCAGCGACTCCGTCGACCTGATCATCTGGTGCACCGGATACCGCGTGGACGTCCCGTTTCTCGACCCGACGCTGCTCAACGGGGGCGCCGACACCCTGCCGCTGTACCGGCACGTGTTCCACCCCGAGGCCCCCGGCCTGACGTTCGTCGGGTTGATGCAGTCCACCGGGTCCGCGTTCCCGCTGGTGGAGGCGCAGGCCAAGCTGATCGCCGCGCACCTCGCCGGCCGGTACACCCTGCCCGACCCGGCGCGGCAGCAGGCGGCCTGCCGGGCCGAACTGCGGGCGGCGACCGCGCGCTGGGGCCAGCGCCGCCCCGCGATGCGGGTGGACTTCGACGCCTACCTGGCCGAGCTGACCCGCGAGCTGACCGCCGGCGCCCGACGCCCACGCTCGGCAAGGCCCGGCGGCAGCGGCGACACCACGCCGGTGGGAGCCGGCCGGTGACCGGGCTGACCGGCCGTCGGGTGCTGGTGACCGGGGCCAGCGGCACCTTCGGCCGACACCTCGGCGCCGCACTGCTCGCGGCCGGCGCTCAGGTGGTGGGGCTGGACCTGCACGCGCGGCCCGACGGCGACCTGCCGGTGCTCGGCTGTGACCTGACCGACCCGGCCGCCGTGCCACCCACGGTGCAGGCCGCCGTCGACCGGCTCGGCGGACTGGACCTGCTGATCAACAACGCCGGGGTCGGTGGCCCCGCCCCGGCCGAGCTGCCGCCCGACGAGGTGGTCCGCCGTCAGCTGGAGGTCAACCTGCTGGCCGCCTGGCGGACCACCGCCGCCGCGCTACCCGCACTGGTCGCCGCGCGGGGACGGGTGATCTTCGTGGCCAGCCGGATGGCGGTGCTGCCCCTGCCGCTCGCCGCCGCGTACGGGGTCAGCAAGCGGGCCCTGGTCGCCTACGCCGACGCGCTGCGCCACGAGGTCGGCACCCACGTCGGGGTGAGCGTGGTCTACCCGAGCATGGTGGCCTCGCCGATCCACGACAGCACCGCCGAGGCCGGCCTGTCGTTGCGGGGCGTGTCCCGGCCGGAGCCGGTCGAGGGAGTGGTCGCGGCGATCCTGCGCGCCGCCACCGCCCGACGCGCGCCCCGGGACGTGGCCACCACCGCGCGCGGGCGCGTCGAGATGGCCGTCGGGCGGCACGCGCCCCGGCTGGCCGACCGGCTGGTACGCCGTACCCTCGCCACCCGGCTCGCCGCCGGTGACCTGGACGCCGCGCCGCTGGCCGCCGGCATGGTCCGCCGGCACCACGACTCCGGCCACTGACCGGGCCACCTCCGCAGCCGGGCCGGTGGCCTGTGACGCGCGCCGGGAATGCCCGACAAACCGGGGGCGCTGTGCCCCGGGAGTGCTCGGATACGGTGGCCAGGGAGGTGCCGACAGGTGACCGAAGCGTGGGAAGCGGCCGTGGAGGCGCAGATCCGGGGTGCCCTGCAACGCGGCGAATTCGACAACCTGTCCGGTATGGGCAAGCCGATCCCCGGCCGTGGCCTGCCGTACGACGAGTCGTGGTGGATCAAGAGCTTCCTGGAGCGGGAGGCGCTGCCCAGCGACCTGCTGCTGCCCACCCCACTGCAGCTGCGCCGCCGGATCGAGCAGGTCCCCCACGAGGTCCGTGACCTGCCCACCGAGCAGTCCGTACGGGACTTCGTCGCCACCCTGAACGCGCAGATCGTCGCCTGGCTGCGCAACCCCGAGGGCCCCCGGGTGGTGGTGCGGCCGGTGAACGCCGACGACGTGGTCCGCCGGTGGCGCGCCGAGCACACCCCGCCCGCCGACCGGACATCCGCCGTACCGGCCGCACCCGCGCCTCGGCGCGCGCGCCGGTCGGCGTGGTCCTGGCTGCCGTGGCGCCGCAACCGGGTGAGCTGACCCGACCTGATCACCGTCCGCTCAGCGGATCGCGAGGATCACCGCGCCGGCGGCAGACTGTGCGGATGCCCATCGAACTGTCGGCACCGGCCACCGTCACCGCGTCGGAACTCGTCCTGCGTCCCTGGCGCGACGACGACCTGGACGCGCTGCTGGAGGCGTACCGGGATCCGGTGCTGCAGCGCTGGACCCGCTACCCGGTGACGACCTCGGCCATCGGCCGGCAGTGGCTGGATCGGGCTCGACGGGACTTCGACCGCGACAGCCGGTTCAGCTTCGCCGTGGTGGAGAACGACGCGGGCGCGGCACGGCTGGTGGCGCAGGTGGTGCTCAAGGGGGTCGCGCCGGGGCGGCCGGCGCCCGAGGTGGGCTACTGGACGGCGGCCTGGGCCCGCGGCAGGGGTGTCGCTCCGCGCGCGGTCACCGCGCTCAGCCGGTGGGCGTTCGACCGCTTCCCCGCTCTGACGCACCTCGACCTGCTGCACCAGGTGGACAACCCGGCGTCCTGCCGGGTGGCGGAGAAGAGCGGCTACCTCTTCCAGGAGGTGCTGCCCGCCCGGCCACCCTTCCCCCTGGACGGCCACCGGCACGCCCTCCTCGCCCCCTGACCACGCCTCAGGCCAGGGCCGCCCGCCAGACCCACGAGGTGCGCCGCGCCCGGCCGGGCAGCTCACCCCTGCCGGTCATCCAGAGCAGCACGTCGGCCGCGACGCCGGTCGGCGCGTCCGGGAACAACCGCCCCAGCACGAGGGCGCTCAACCGCTGCGGCGGCTGCCACGGCACCCCGAGCCCGAGGGTGATGTCGTGGGTGTGCAACAGGGTCTCGGCGACCCCCATCGCCGCGAAGCCGGCCGGGTCGCACGGGCCGAAGTGCCAGGCCCGCGCATCCGGCGGCGCGGCGTCGACCGCGACGGCGAGCAGCCCCGCGCAGGCCCGCACCACCGTGAGCACCTGCGCCGGGCTCGCGGCGGGGGAGACCCGCAGGTCGTACGGCAGGTAGCTGTCGTCGGGACGGCCGGTGACCTGGCCGGCGTACCCGAGCAGGTCGTGCGCGACGTGCGCGGCGGTCGTCCAGCAACTCCAGCTCAGGGTGCCGGCGGGCACCGACCAGTCGCGGTCCCGGTGCGGGTCGAGCACGCGGGTCATCTCCTCGACGGCGTCCCGCACGTCGGTGCCGTTTGTCTGTGGCATCCGACGACCCTGGCAGTGCCCGTCGGCCCGCGCAACGGGAATCGGTCAGGTGCGCGCGGGCGACCACCCGTCGGCGACGAGTCGGGAGGCGTCGCTGCCCTCGCCGCTGAAGAGCACGCCGGTGCGGTCCGCCGCGACGACCCGGTCGACGTAGACGCCACGGCCCTGCCCGGAGCCGTCGGTGCTGCTGCTCCACCGCAGGTGGGTGGCTCCCTCTGGCAGGGTCACCGACGCCTGCCACCACACCCGGTCGCCGTAGCCGGTGACCGTGCCGTCGGAGGTCCAGTGGCGGCCGGCGTCGCGCAGCCGCATGGCCGCCGGCGCCCAGGTCTGCCCACCGTCGACGGAGACCTCGAACCGCGCGCTGTCGAAGCGGGGCTCGGTGTCGTACCAGAGTAGGAAGCTCGCCGCCGCGGTGGCCCGCGCGGGTCGGCGCAGCGGAGCGGTGAGCGTGCTCGTCGCGAGGTCACGCGGATCGGCCCGCCAGGCGCTGGCGGAGCGTGGCCGCACCGGCATCGCCT
Organism: Micromonospora sp. CPCC 205539; assembly: GCF_036906815.1. NCBI lineage: Bacteria > Bacillati > Actinomycetota > Actinomycetes > Micromonosporales > Micromonosporaceae > Micromonospora > Micromonospora sp. CPCC 205539. The sequence continues at coordinate 7,006 of NZ_JBAKHW010000031.1, forward strand.
CGGCGAGGTCCCGCGCGACCGCGCGCCGGGCCACGTTGTTGCTGCCCCAGCCACGGTCGGGGTGCACCCGGTTGCTGAGCAGGACGACGAACGAGTGCGAGAGCGGGTCGATGACGATCGACGTGCCGGTGAAACCGGTGTGCCCGAAGCCCACCGGCGAGGACAGCCCCATCATGTACCAGTGCTTGTTGAGCTCGAAGCCGAGCCCGCGGTCACTCTCCGGGTAGGAAGACTCCAGCGGCGCGTTGTAGTTGACCAGCATCGCGCGCACCGTGGCCGACCGGAGGATCCGTCGACCGTGGTACTCGCCGCCGTTGAGCAGCGACTGACAGAGCACAGCCAGGTCGGCCGCGGTGGAGAACACCCCGGCGTGCCCGGCCACCCCGCCCAGCGACCAGGCGTTCTCGTCGTGCACCTCACCCCAGACCATGCCGCGCCCGGCGTACGGCTGGTACTCGGTCGCCGCGATCCGTGCGCGGCGCTCGGGCCCCGGGTTGTAGCCGGTGTCGGTCATGCCCAGCGGCCCGGTCACGCCGTCACGGACCAGCTCGGCCAGCGGCCGGCCGGTCACGCGTTCCACCAGTACGCCGAGCGCGATCAGCCCGAGGTCGGAGTAGACGTACTGGGAGCCGGGCGTCGCGCCGGCCGCCAGGGGCGTGGCGAGCGCGGCGGCGAACCGCTCGGCCGGCGTCGGGTACCTGCTCCACAGCGCCGTGAACGAGGGGAGGCCCGAGGTGTGGGTGAGCAGCATCCGGACGGTGACCGTCGCCTTGCCGCCGGCGGCGAACTCCGGAACGTACCGGGCGACGGGGGCGTCCAGCTCGACCAGCCCCCGCTCCACCTGCTGCATGGTGACGATCGTGGTGAACAGCTTCGACACCGACGCCAGGTCGAAGATGGTGTCGGGTCGCATGGCGATCTGCTGGTCGGCCGGGAGTTCCACGCCGACCAGGCCGGGCGGTGGCCCGACAGCCGAGTACCGCACCGCGCTGCCCACGGCGGCGTGCTCGACGATCACGCCGTCCTTGGCGGCCAGGACCACCGCGCCCGCGTACGCCGGGTAGCCCGGATGGTCAGGCGTCGGCTGGAGATAGGCGGCGAGGTCGGCGGGGAGGCGGTCCACCTGTTCGGGGAGCAGGCCGACCTGGCGGGCGGTGCCGCGTCGCAGGGTGTCGTGGCGGAAGTGGATGTCGGCGGGGGTGACGGTCGGCGGTCCGGACGGGTGTGTCGCGGCGACCGCGGCGGTGCCGGGCAGCGTCGTGCCCGTCACCGCCAGGGTCAGACCGAGCGCGAGGAAGCGGAGAGGCCTGATCACAACCGGACTCCTCAGTAGAGCAGGTAGGGGCGGCGCTGTCGGTTGAACGCGGCCAGCTCTTCGGCCCAGGCGCCGACGACGTCGTCCACGTCGGCACCGGCGTCGATCTGGGTACGCAGTCGCGGCGAGCCGGTGAGCTTGTCGATCCAGTACGGGCGCACGGTGTCCCACGAGTCACGCCGCCAGGCGAACGCCGGGTACTTGTGCGCCTCCACCAGCATCGCCACACCGGTGCGGATCGGGTCGTACACCTTGCGGTCGACGACCTTGACCTCGACGCCGGCGCACATCTTGTTGAGCAGGTCGGGCTTCTGCCCGGCGGAGGTGGGCGAGAAGTACGCCTCACGGAACTCGACGCCGGGCAGGTCGCGGGCGTTGAGCCGATCACCCCAGTGGTGGTCGAAGTCGGTCGCCAGCCCGCCGATCAGCTCGAACGGGCGGCACGTGCCGCGCCCCTCGGTGATCGACGCGACGCCCTCGAACAGGCCGGTACCCGGGTAGACCAGTGCCGTGTCCGGGGTGGGCATGTTCGGGCTGGGCAGCACCCAGGGCACGTCGGTGTCGGCGGCGAGGTCGTCGCGCTTCCAGTTCCGGCACCGCACGACGTGCAGGTCCACCGGCCGGCCCGCCTCAGCCGGCAGGAACGTGCCGTTGAAGAACCGGGCCAGCTCCCCGACGGTCATCCCGTGCTGCTGGATGATCTCCTTGAGACCCACCCCCGAGGTGTACGGGGAGGTCATCATCGGCCCGTAGGCCCGCCCGCCGATCGGGTTGGGCCGGTCCAACACGACGTAGCGTTTGCCGACCCGGGCGGCGGCGACCATCGAGGTGTACATCGTCCAGATGTAGGTGTAGAAGCGGACCCCGACGTCCTGGATGTCGAAGACCACCGTGTCCACCCCGGCCTCGGTGAACATGCTCTCCCACTTGGCCTGCGTGGCGCCGTACGCGTCGTACACCGGGATGCCGGTGCGCGCGTCGACGCCGGTGCCCTCACTGCCGCCGGCCTGCGCGGAGCCCCGGAAGCCGTGCTCGGGGCCGAACGCCGCGGCCAGTCGGACCTGACCCGAGCCGTGCATCAGGTCGACGAGGTGCCGGTAGGCCGCGTCGACGCCGGTCGGGTTCGAGACGACACCCACCCGCTGACCGTCGAGCACGGCGAACCCGGACGACACCAGCTCGTCCAGGCCGGTGCGGACCCGGCGGCCCCGAGGGCTGGCCGCCGCGGGCAGGGCCCCACCGAGCGCTCCCGCGCCCAGCGCGCCCGTACCGACCAGGAAATTCCTTCGCAGCATCGCGTTGCCTCCTACCAGCTCAAACCGTGGCCGTAGGGGTAGAGCACGGTGCCCGCCCCCTCGGCCGTGGGGATCGTGACGGGCAGCCGTCCACTGGGGGACAGCTCGCCGTGCAGCGCGCGGACGAGGGCGTCCATCGCCGCCCGGGTGTACGAGTAGGTCGCCAGGTAGGTGGTCACCCCCGGCAGGTACGCGATGTCGTAGGGATCGCGGACCGCCACGACGATGACGGGCTTCCCGGTGCCGAGCAGCGCCGCGACCAGGCGCCGCTGGGTGGCGCGGGGGTCGGCGACGGCGGTGTCCCACGCCTTGTTGACCAGCACGACGGTGAGGTCGTGCTCGGCGGCCTGGGCGGCCGTGGAGGCGATGACCGCGTCGGAGGGCAGGGTGGCCGGTCGGGCGGTGGCTCGGGCGCCGCGGGCGGTGAACCCGTCGGCGACCGTCGCGACCGGGGCGAAGGCCGCGCTGTCCCAGCCGGTGACCAGCACCGACCGGTCGGCGCGGGGCAGCGGCAGCAGGTTGGCGTCGTTGCGGACGGCGGTGAGCGTGGGGTCGGTGACCCGGGCGACGGCGGCGAGGTGCGCTGGCGCGCCGACGGTCCGTACCGCCTGATCGACGTCGACCAGCGGTGAGCGGGCCAGCCCCTGGCGGTATTTCAAGCCGAGGATGCGCCGCACCGACTCGTCGATCCGGCGCTCGGTGAGCTCGCCGGAGGCGACGGCCCGCAGCACCGCGTCGCGCGCCAGCGCGAGGTCCGGCGGCATCAGGAGCTGGTCGGCGCCGGCCTTGAGCGCCAGTACGGGCACCCGCTCGTCGCCGTACTTCGCCCGTACGCCGGCCATGTTGAGCGCGTCGGTGACGATGACGCCCCGGAAGCCGAGCTCACCGCGCAGCACTCCGGTGAGGATCGTCGGCGACAACGTCGCGGGGTCGCCGGAGGGGTCGAGCGCGGGGACCACGATGTGCGCGGTCATGATCGATTCGACGCCGGCCCGGATCGCCCGCCGGAACGGTGGCGCGTCGATCCGGTCCCATTCGGCGCGACTGTGGTTGATCACCGGTAGGCCGGTGTGGCTGTCGGTGGCCGTGTCGCCGTGCCCGGGGAAGTGTTTCGCCACGGCGGTCACACCGGCGTTGTCCTGGAAGCCGGTGACCTGCGCGGCGGTGAGGTCACCCACCAGGGTGGGGTCGGCGCCGAAGGACCGGACGCCGATCACCGGGTTGCCCGGGTTGACGTTGACGTCGGCGATCGGCGCGTACGGCTGACGGATGCCGACGGCGCGCAGTTCGCGCCCGGTGACCTCCGCCGCCGTCCGGGCGGCCCGGGGTGACCGGGCGGCTCCCAGCGCCATCGCCCCGGGGAACTGGGCGGCGGGGGAGGGCATCCGCACCACGGTGCCCTGCTCCTGGTCGGTGGAGATGAGCAGGGGCACCCGGCCCTTGGCGTGGTCACCGAGTGCGGCCTGCTGGAGTCCGTTGGAGAGGGTGGCGATCTGGCGAGGACTGTCCAGGTTGTGTGACCAGGAGAAGTAGCAGACGCCGCCGAGGTGGTAGCGCTCGATGACCTCCGCCGGCGTCTCGACGCCGAACGCGGCTCGGTTCGCGGCGCGGTCGGCGGCCGTGGGCTCGGTGGCGTCACCGCCGTAGACGTAGGTGGAGAAGAGCTGGCCGACCTTCTGCTCCAGGCTCATGTGTCGCAGCGTGGAGGCGACCCAACCGCGCTCACCCGGCGAGGGGTGCGCGGTCGGGGCGGAGGCGTGGGCCGGGAGGGGAGCCAGGGTGGCTGCCAGGACGGCCAGCCAGGTGGTCGCGGTCGTGAGTCGGGTCGGCATAGACGCGGCCTCTCAGTCCGGGTGGCTGAAACTTAGCTACGCGTCTAACGACAGTCAAGAAGGTAAGCTACAAATATTGGCCTCGATGCCCCCAGCCCCGCCGCTCAACTCACCGCAGCGCCGAACCACCGGGGCAGGTGGTCGAGCAGATCCTGCTGGTCGTCACCGACCCACGCCACGTGGCCGTCCGGTCGCAGCAGCACCGCGGGCACGTCCAGCTCCGCACTGACGTCGACGACGTGGTCGACCCGGCCCGCCCAGCCCACCACCGAGAGCCGGCCGACCTGGTCGAGCAGTAGCCCGCGCCCGCCGCGCATCAGCTCGTAGAGGCGACCCTGCTTCAGGGGCACGTCCCGCAGCCGCCGACCGAGCAGGCCATGCCCCTCCGCGAAGTGGTCAACTCCTTGCCTTCGCCTTTGCCGACGTCTAAGCGACCGGCCCCAACGCCTCGGCGACGCCACGAATGCCGGCACGGATCATCTCGCCGTACGGATCGTCCGGCAGGCGCTCGACGTGGCGTCGGGCCAGGGTCAGGTGTTCCTCGGCCAGCTCGGTGTTGCCCAGGCGGCGGTGGTCGTCCGCGAGGTTGAGGTGCAGCGACGGCAGGAATCCCTGCACCTGCAGCGAGCGGTGGTACTGCTGGGCACGCTCGTCGGTCAGGTCGGCGACGGCGGCCAGGGCGCGTTCGTCCCAGCCGAGTTCGGCGTCGGTGGATTCCTGAAGGTCCGCCAGGTAGTGGGCGAGGGTGCAGCGGTGGAACGCGTCGCCGGTGGGGCCGATCTGATCCCAGAGCGCGGTGAGCGTCTCCCGGGCCTGCGCGCGCTGTCCTGATCGGCCGAGTTCCACCGCGGCGACGATGCTCGCCATGGTCTCGTCGGGTGGGGTCTGCTCGTTCCGGGTGTCCATGCCGCGAGCCTGCGGCCTCGACCTACCCGAGGGTCAAACCAAGCCGGCGGCAGCGCCGACCTTCGCGCTGGGCCACTCGTTGCATCCGGCAAGCCAGGCGACCGACGGTCCGGGGTTGACTCGAGAAGGGGTGGGGTTCGCCGAAGCTGGCGGCGTTGAAGTGTCACCGCAAGATCGCGACCCGGTTGGCTGTCACCCAGGATCGTGCCGTTCCAGTCCCACACGATGTGTTGCACCTGCGGGCCTACGACACGGATGGTGCTGGCCTCAGTGGTAGTTGTCGATCTCCCCCAGCACCGCGGCCTTACCCGCATCGTCGAGGAACGAGTGCCGCACGGCCTGGCGGGCCAGCTCGGCGACACCGTGCTCGTCCAGACCGAGCAGGTCCGCGGCCACCTGGTACTCCCGATTCAAAGTGGTGGAGAACATGGGCGGGTCGTCGGAGTTGATGGTGACCGGTACACCCGCGGCCACCAACTGCGGCAGCGGATGCTCGGCCAGCGACGGCACCGAGCGGGTACAGGCATTGGAGGTCGGACACACCTCCAAGGCGATGTCATGCTCGCGGAGATGTTCCATCAACTCGGTATCGCGGACGGCGGAGATGCCGTGGCCGATGCGTTCCGCGCCGAGGTGGCGTACGGCGTCCCAGACGGTCTGCGGGCCGGTCGACTCACCGGCGTGCGGGACGCTGTGCAGCCCGGCCGCACGGGCGGCGGCGAAGTGGCCGGCGTACCGCTGCCGGGGGATTCCCGCCTCCGGGCCGCCCAGCCCGAAGCTGACCAACCCCTCCGGCCGCTGCTTGAGCGCCACATCGAGCGTGACGTCGGCGCCCGTCATCGTGGGCTCGCCGGGGATGTCGAAGCACCAGCGCAGTTGGATGTTGTGGTCGCGGGCGGCCCGTAGCCGGGCGTCCTCGACCGCCTCGCAGTACGCCTCGGCCGGGATGCCGCGCACGATCGACGAGTATGGGGTCAGCGTCAGCTCGGCGTACCGCACCGACTGGGCGGCAAGGCTGGCCCCGATGTCGTAGGTGAGCGTGGCCACGTCCTCGGCGTCGCGGATCAGGTCCACCACGGACAGGTACACCTCGACGAAGTGCGCGAAGTCAGTGAACGTGAAGTATTCGGCCAGCAACGCCGGGTCGGCCGGCACGGACGTGGTCCCGGCATGCCGCTCGGCCAGGCGAGCCACGGTCTGCGGTGTTGCCGACCCGACGTGGTGGACGTGCAGTTCCACCTTGGGTAGCCCGGTAATGAAGTCAGTCAGGTCCGTTGCCATGTGTACGACTCCCAGCGCGAGTTGTCCGCTGGGGAGGGCGACCTCCCCGGCCGGGAGGCGCCCTTGGACCGTAGAACGGACCGAGCGTGGCGGATGATCACCCGTCGCAGCGCCTCTCGACCCGCATCGGCACGCTAACAAGCCCGATCGGCGGCCGACAACCCCCTCCGCGACAGGCCGTCAGCGACGCCTCTGCCTCGCTCCGGTCACGCCGAGAGACACAGCACGAAGTCCGGGGCCGCCGATCGCCGCAGTCACCGGCGTCGGGCAGCATCAACCGTCGGTGAACCGAATTCGACGGCGACGGCGATAGCTCTTGTGTGCAGCAAATGAGTGATGACGGGGGCGGGCGTGTCACGGAGCTCAGCAGCGATGTCGAGCTGCTGCGCGCGGTGGCGCGTTCGCAGGTGGATGCCCTGCAACTCCTGCATCGGCGGCACGCCCCGTGGCTGCGCGCCCGGCTGACCCGGCGGTGCGCCGACCCCGACGTCGTCGACGCCGCCATCCAGGACACCTTCGTGGCGGTGTGGCGCGACGCCCACCGGTACTCGGACACGGGCGCTGACGCCGCCGCGTGGATCTGGACCATCGCTATCCGTCGTCTGCTCTCCACGCTGCGGGGGCCGGCTCACCGATGGCTGGGTGGTTCGGGGGTGACCGTGCCCGAGGGGGCCGTGACGACGCCGTCCGCCGAGGAGATGGTGCTGCTCGGGGTCGAGCACGGTGATCTGGGTGCTGCCCTCTCCCGGCTCCCGCCGGAGCTGCGGGCGGTCATCCAGAGCACCGCGATCGACGGGTTGACGGTGCGCGAGGCGGCTCGGCTGCTCGGCGTCCCGGAGGGCACCGCCAAGACCCGTTTGATGCGCGCTCGGGCGCGGCTGCGGGAGTTGCTGACGTGAACGCGGAGGAGGGGCGGATGAGCTGGCACGTGCATCCAGAGTTGCTCGACGAGTACCAGCGAGGTGGGCTCGACGCGGCCCGGGTGATGGCGGTGGAGGTCCACATGACCGCGTGTGGGTCCTGCCGGGCCACTGTTCCTGGCGATACCCGCTGGCTCGACGACAACTTCCACGCCGTACTCGATGTGGTGCAGGCGCCCCGCCGCAGCCTCGCCGAGCGGCTGCTGTGCCTGCTCGGTGTGCCCGAGCACCGGGCGCTCGTCCTGGCGGCCACCCCGGCGCTGCGCCGCTCGTGGCTGGCGGCCACGGCGGTGGTGCTTGCCTTCGCCGTCTCGGCCGCCTATCTGGGCAGGGAAGGGCAGCCCACCCTGCTGTGGTTCCTCATGGTGGCACCGGTGCTGCCGGTGCTCGCCGTGGCGACCGCGTACGGCGCGGTGGTCGACCGCCTGCACGAAATCTCCTCGACGACCCCGATGGCCGGCCCGAGTCTGGTGTTGTGGCGGGCCCTGGCCGTGGTGGGGGTGTCGATGAGTATGGGCGTCGCGGCCGCCATGCTGCTGCCCGACCGCGGCTGGTACGCCGTGGCCTGGCTGCTGCCCGCCTTCCTGCTCTGCCTCGGCTCCCTGGCCATGACCACGGTGATGCCGCTGCAACTCGCCGCCGGCCTGCTCGGCGGCGCCTGGCTGACCGTGGTGACCGTGCTGGCGAACGTGCTGGCCGCGCCCGGTGTCGAGGTCGACGCGGCCGTGCAGCGGCAGATCTTCGGACCCACGGCCCAGGCGGCGTATCTGGTCGCCGGGCTGGCGGCCGCCCTGATCCTGATCATGCGGCGCCGCCGCCTCGAACCGGGAGGTTCCCGTTGACCACCGTACGTATCGCCGGGCTCGGCAAGCACTTCGGCTCCACCGTCGCCTTGGACGGCGTCGATCTGGAGATCGGCACCGGTCTCACCGGCTTCCTCGGCCCCAACGGCGCGGGCAAGACGACCCTGCTGCGCTGCCTGGCCACGGCGCTCGCCCCCGATCGCGGCCGGCTCGACATCCTCGGACACGACCCGGCCCTGGCCACGCAACGGACGGCCCTGCGCCGCCGCCTCGGCTACCTGCCGCAGAACCCCGGCCTCTATCCGAACTTCACCGCCTTCGCCCTGCTCGACTACGTCGCCGTGCTCAAGGAGCTGACCGATCGGCGCGAACGGCACCGGGAGGTGCGCCGGGTGCTGGAAGAGGTCCAGCTGAGCGACCGAGCCGGGACGAAGATCCGCAAGCTGTCCGGCGGGATGCGCCAGCGGGTCGCTCTGGCGCAGGCCCTGTTGGGCAACCCGGACCTCTTGATCCTCGACGAGCCCACCGTGGGGCTCGATCCGGAACAGCGGATGAGCTTCCGGGCCCTGATCTCCCGTCTGGGCGAGAGCCGGACCGTACTGCTGTCCACCCATCAGACGGAGGACGTGGGCGCGCTCTGCGAACGGGTCGTCGTGATGCGGGGTGGGCGGGCGGTCTTCGACGGTACGCCCCTTGCCCTCGCCGGCCTCGCCGTCGACCGGGTCTGGCTGTCCGCGCAGCCGCCGAGCGGATCACGAGCCTACTGGCGTACGGCCGACGGGCGGTACCGGACGCTGGGTGAACGTCCGGACGGGGGAGAGGCGACCGTGCCCTCCATCGAGGACGGCTACCTCACGCTGCTCGGCCCGGTCGCTGTCGGGGCGCCGCGATGAGCGTCACCGTGGCGGCGCGGACCGCCGAACGGTCCGTACCCGCACCACGCGTCGCCACCCTGACCCTCGCGATCACCGAGACGCGGATTCTGGTGCGGAGCGTGACTCTCTGGGCCAGTGCGCTGGTGACGGTGGCGCTGGGCACCGTGTGGGGCTGGACCCGGATGCCGACCTGGGACACCATCGGCGACAACGCCGGCATGGCCGCGGTGGTGCTGGCGGGGGTCCTGCTCGTGCTCGGGCACCTCGCCGTGTCCCGCGATCACCGCAACGGCGTAGTCGAGGCGACCATGGTCCTGCCGGCCGAGCGGGCCCGGCGAACCATCGCGTTGCTGGTGTTCATCCCGGTCGCCGGGCTGCTGGGTGCGCTCGTGCTGGGAGCTCAGCTGGCGTTGCTGCTGCCGGACGTACCGGCCGGCACCTTCGACGGGTGGAACCTGGCACCGGTCGTACTGATCCCGCCGATCGGCGCCGCCCTCGGGGTCGCCGTGGGGCGGTGGCTACCGGCCATCGCGGCAGGTCCGCTGACGGTGGTGACCAGCGCGGTCGCGGTCATCGTGCTGCCGGGTGTTGGCACCGGTGGCAGTGACGTCGGCCGATGGCTGTCACCGGTGCTGCTGCGGCAGAACTGGGCGCCGGGCGCGCCGGAACCCACCGGCTGGCACGCGGCATACCTGTTGGCGCTGTTGGCCGTGGTGGTCGCGGTCGCGGTGGCGCGGTACCGCATGGTGGTGTCGACGGTGGTCGCGGTGGTGGCCGTGGCGCTCGGGGCGGTGGCGGTGCCCCAGCAGATGCGGCACCGAACGGGTAGTTCGAGCCTGCCGATAACCGAGGCGATGATGGACGACTACGTCGGGCCCGCCGTGCTGCGCTGCGAAGAGCATGAGGCCGTGCGGTACTGCGCTCTGCCCGGCTACCAGAGGTGGATCCCGCTGTGGCGGGACGCCGTCGAACCGGTGGCGCGGGCCGTGCCGGCGGGCGTCGCCGGTGTCCTGCCCGTTGTACGGCAGCGCGACACTGCTTACTTCGCGCCGTCGGCTACGGCGCAGACACCGACGGTGGACACCGATCTCGTCTGGGGTCGACACGGAACCTGGGCGGCGCAGTCCCGGCTCGATCTGGTCCAGCGGTACGTGCGGGCCCTCACGGCACTGCCGAAGCCGACCGCGGACGATCCGTACGGTGAGCAGTCGTGTTCGGGTGCGGGTCAGCTGCGTACCGTCGTGGCACTGTGGCTGATCGCGCAGGCCGTACCCGATGGCCGGACGGTGCTCGACGGCAACCAGGCGCGACTTGGCCGGCTCACCGCGGGCCCCGCGGAGATCGCCGCCGCCGTCACGCTCCTCGACCAGCCGCGCGAACGGGTGACAGCGATCCTGGCGGCGCACTGGGACGCCGTCATCTCGGCCGCTCCGGTCGGCGACACCCTCGAACCGCTCGGTGTCCGGGGCCTCGCCGCCGTGGGGGCCGAGCAGGCCACGCCATGTCGGTGAGGGTGCGGTGGCGCCAGACTCTCCTGCTGCTGCGGCCCCTGGTCCGCGCGGTGCCGTGGGGGCCGCCCGCCGTCGCCGCGGTGCTGTCGGGCCTCGCCGTGCTGCCTGCCCTGCTCGACGATCCCGCACCGGGGGTCGGGCTGTGGGGGCTACGGGCGGCGGCAATGCTGTTCGGGGCGGCGGCGAGCTTCGCCCTGGTGGACCGGATGGCCCCGCTGACGATCGTGCCCACGCCGCGCTGGCTGCGCCAGTGGCTACGGCTGATCGTGATTCTGGTGCCGGCGGCGATCGGATGGTTGGCGCTGTACGCGATGGTCCGCGGTGCCGTGGGTGGCGCCGCCCTCGGGTCCGCCGGGGACGTCGTCGTCGAGGCCGCGGTGTGCGGGCTGACCGGCCTCGCCGGGGCCGCGGTCGCAGCCCGGCACCGGCACACGTCGACGGCGGCGCTGGCCGGGCCCGGCACCCAGGCGACCGTCGTGGCGGCGAGCCTCTTCCTCAGCGGCAGGTATTCGCCGTGGCCGGTACCGGGTGAGCCGAACTGGGCCCTGGTGCACCGGTACTGGCTTGCCGTCCTGCCGGTCATCGTGGTGGTGCTGCTCCTGGCGAACCGGGACACCTGGCCGCTGCGGTCCGGACGAACGGCGTCGCCAGTGCCCTGATCCGGCACTGGATCGATCGCGTGGGGCCCGGTTGATGCTGGCAAACTGATCGCATGACAGGTCTGAGCGCCGAACTCGTGGTCGACGGTCGTGACCCGCGGACCCCGGCGCTCGCCCCGAACGGGCGCCTGCTCTGCTACGTCCTCACTCCCATCAGCCGGGCCGGCGACCACCTCGACACCGAACTCTGGCTCGTCGACACCGATGGCGCCGTCGCGTCGCGCCGGGCGAGCACCGACACCGCAACCGAGTCCCGGCCACGCTGGTCGGCCGACTCGGAGACGCTGTTCTTCCTGTCCGACCGCGCCGACCGCGGTATCCCGCAGCTGCACGGCTTCACCGTCGCCTCCGGCGCGTTGACCACGTTGACCAGCTGGCGCGGCGGCGTCATCGACCACCTGCCGCTCACCGACCCCACTGTGGTCGCCCTGCTCGCCGAGGACGAACCCACCGAGCAGGACGCGCGCCGCGCCCGGGACCGCGACGACGCCATTGTCGTCGGCGAGCACGAACCGCATGCCCGGCTGCGCCTGCTCGACCTGCGCACCGGCCGGGTCACCACCCCGAATGTGTTCGGTGACCGGCACGTCGTGGAGCTGCGACAACGTCCCGACGGCGGCCCATTGGCCGTGCTGACCGGGGCCAGCGCCGACAACGACTACGGCCCGCGCACCGGCCAACTGCACCTGTTCGACCCCACGACCGGGGCTGCGGAGGACCTCGGACCGGTCGAGGCCGACGCACGATCGCTGGCGTGGTGGCCGGGCGAGGACGGATGGCACGTCGGTTACATCGCGCTCACCCCGCCGGCTCTGCAGGCCGGTACCGCCGTGTTCGACCTGGCCGTGGACAGTCGCGTCCTGCGCAACCGCACCGCTGGTCTCTCGATGTGCCCCACCGACCTCTGCCAGACCGATGCCGCCCCGCTGGTCGTGGTCGCCGACGGCCTGAACACGATCCTGGCCCGGCTCGACCCCACCGACCTCACGACCCTGTCGCAGCACTCCGGGCGCCTCGACAACCTCACCACGACCCCTGCCCGCGAGAAAATCGCGGTACTGACCGGCAGCCGCTATCAGCCCTCGAACGTACACATCGGACCGCCAACCGGGCCGTTGCGAAGAATCACCAACACCCGCCCGGAACTAAACGGCATCGCACTCGGCACGCAACAACCACTGGCCTACCGCGCCGACGACGGCCTCGACCTGGACGGCCTGCTCGTACTGCCGGCCGGAAGATCCGCATCGGAAGGCCCGTTCCCGCTGGTCACGATCGTGCACGGCGGACCGTACGATCGCTACGCCGATCGGTGCCAGTTGTTCTGGTTCCCCAGCGCACAGTGGCTGGCCGCCGCCGGCTACGCGGTGCTGCTGCCCAACCCGCGCGGCGGCCAGGGCCATGGCCACCAGTTCGCCGCCAGCGTCGCCGGCCGGGTCGGCCAGCAGGAGTGGACCGACATCCTGACCGGCATCGACCTGCTCATCGCCGAGGGCATCGCCGACCCCGACCGGCTGGGCATCGCCGGCTGGAGTCACGGCGGCTTCATGTCCGCCTGGGCCATCGGCCAGACCAACCGCTTCCGCGCCGCGCTGGTCGGCGCCGGCATCGTCGACTGGGGCATGCTCGCCGCGACCGGGGAGAACGGCCAGTTCGAAGCCGCGCTCGGTGGCAGCACCGGCTGGTCCGGCATCGGCCCACACCCGCATGACGCGGTCAGCCCGATCTCCTTCGCCAGCCACATCCGCACTCCAGTGCTCATCCTGCACGGCGCCGAGGACACCAACGTTCCCCTCGGACAGGCCGTGTACCTCCACCGGGCGCTGCGCCACTTCGACGTCGAGCACGAGTTCGTGATCTACCCGAGAGAGGGCCACTCGATCCGGGAACGCAACCACCAACTCGACCTACTGCGCCGGACCCGCGCCTGGTTTGATCGCTGGCTCCGGCCCTGATGTCCATCCACATCCAGCCCTTCCAGGTGCGGGTACCGGAATCCGACCTGCACGATTTGCACACCCGGCTGGCGCGCACCCGCTGGCCCGAGCCAGCGCCGACCCCCGGCTGGTCGCAGGGGGCGCCGCAGGAGGTGGTGCGGGACCTGTGCCGGTACTGGGCCGAGGACTACCAGTGGCGTGCCACCGAAGCGCGGCTCAACGCGGTCCCGCAGTACCTGGTCGACGTGAACGGGTCCCGGCTGCACGTGCTGCACGCCCGCTCCCCACACCCTGGTGCGCTGCCGCTCGTGCTTACCCACGGCTGGCCCGGCTCGGTGCTCGAACTGGTCGACCTCGTCGCGCCATTGACCGACCCACTCAGCCATGACGGTGCCGCCGGGGACGCCTTCGACGTGGTGATCCCCTCCGTGCCGGGGTACGGCTTCAGCGCCAAACCGACAACCAGCGGCTGGGGCGTCCAACGCATCGCCGCCACCTGGGCACAGCTGATGGCCGGCCTCGGCTACACCCGCTACGGCGCGACCGGAAGCGACTGGGGCACCAGCATCTCCAGCATGCTCGGTGCGCTGGACGCCGAACACGTGGCCGGCATCCATCTCGTTCCGCCCCTCGCCGGCCCGGACCCGCAAACGGACGGCGACCTCACCGACGCCGAACAGGAAGCGCTGGCCCGGATGCAAGAACGCGGACGAACCTCGTCGGCGTACTCGGAGATCCACCGCACCGCTCCACAGACCGTCGGCTACGCCCTGCTGGACTCCCCGGCCGGACTGTGCGCCTGGATGGGCGAGAAACTGATCGCCTGGAGCGATCACAGCCTCGGCCAGGCCGACGACCTACCGGGCGCACTGACGCGGGACCAGATCCTCGACCAGGTCACGCTGTACTGGCTGACCGGCACCGCCGCGTCCTCGGCACGGCTCTACGCGGAGAGCATCGACACGGTGTCAGGCTGGATCAGCGGCGCGTCCACCGACACGGTCCACGTGCCCGTCGGTGCGTCCATCTTCCCCGCCGAGGTACCACGACCCTCCCGACGCTGGGCCACCCGGCGTTACCCGGACATCCGCTACTGGATGGAGCATGACCGCGGCGGCCACTTCCCGGCCCTCGAGGTGCCCGAGCTGCTGGTGCGGGACCTGCGTGCCTTCTTCCGCCCGCTCCGGTGACCCGCGCACCCGGCGACGACCGCCGGAGGCTGCGGCCCGCCTGCACCGCACAGGCGGCCATCGGTTTCAGCGCCACCAGCCTCGGCGCGGTACTTGTGCTGCTGGCCCGCGACCTCGACACCGGGCCGGGAAAACTGGCCTGGTTGCCGTCGGCCTTCGGCGCCGGACTGGTCATCGTCGCGGTCGCGGGACCATTCCTACTCCGCGACGGCCCCCGCCTGGCGTTACGCGTCGGAGGCATCGCGCTCGGCGCCGGTGCGGTCCTGCTGGCCGTGACCACCACCAGGACCGTCGCGACAATCGGTGCTCTGTCGCTCGGCTTCGGTGCGGCCGCGCTGGTTTTGGTCACGCCGGCGCTCCTGACCGGCCCAGGAGCCGCTAGGCAGCTCAGCCTGGCCAACGCGGCCGCCAGTACCGCCGCGGTCGCCGCCCCGGCGGTCTTTGCCACGGCCGACCTCCTGACCGGTCGAGGACGCTCGGCACTGCTGGCGCTGGCGCCCCTGACCCTCGTTCTGATCGCCACATCGCCGCCGGCCCGAGGGTCGAACGTCCCATCCGGTGGAAGGCGTCACCATCGGCGGACCAGCGGCAGAACCAGGGAAAACCCCAGGCATAATCGTCGCCGTGCGCTACCTGATCCCTCACCCCGACGCGGTGGCCGAGCTTGGCGATCTCGACATCGCGCTGTACGACGGCACCCAGCCCGTGGCCGAGAACCTGGACGATGTCGAGTTCTTTGCGATCCCGTACGGGATCATTGATCCCGGCCTGTGCGAGCCGATCGCTCGAATGCCCCGGCTCAAAGTGGTGCAGACCGTGACCGCCGGCTACGACCACGTGCTGCCGTTCCTGCGGCCCGGCCTGATCCTGGCCAACGGCCGGGGCGTGCATGACGCGGCCACCGCCGAGTTGGCCTTGACGCTCACCCTGGCCGCCCGGCGCCGGCTGCCGGACTTCGTCCGAGCGGGAGGCGAGGGCCGCTGGGCCTCGGGCTGGTCGGCCGGGCTTGCTGACGCCCGGGTGCTGATCGTCGGGTACGGCTCGATCGGCGCCGCGATCGAGCGCCGGCTGGCGGGGTTCGAGGTGGAGATCAGCCGGGTGGCCCGCAGCGCCCGCCCCGGGGTGCGGCCGATCTCCGAAATCGCGGAAATGTTGCCGCACGCGGATGTCGTTATCCTGGCCACCCCGCTGACCCCCGAGACCGAGGGCTTGGTGAACAAGGATTTCCTCGCCAGGATGGCCGACGGCGCCCTGCTGGTGAACGTGTCGAGGGGCGCGGTGGTGGACACTGACGCGCTGCTCGCCGAACTCGACGCGGGCCGGCTACACGCTGCCCTGGACGTCACCGAACCCGAGCCGCTGCCGGCCGATCACCCGCTGTGGTCTGCGCCGAACGTGCTGATCAGCCCGCACGTCGGTGGCCTGACCGCCGCGTTGGCACCCCGGGCCCGTCGACTGCTGGTCGACCAGGTTCGGCGGTACGCAGCAGGCGAGCCGCTCGCGAACGTCGTTCTCGGGCCTTAGTCACTCCTCGCAGTTCACCGCCGGACCGTCGTCGGACGACACGGTCGAGCCCGACTCCACCGTGGGCGAACGTCCCCGACTCTCAGCGCCGGCCTCCCGCGCCCCTCATCTTCGACGTGATCGTTGCCGGTGCGGGTCCACAGCAGCCGGCACATCCTCCGCACCGCCACCCTGCATGACGCCCACGCGTGGACGGCGAGACCAACCGGGCGGACCGCGCCGGTGACCGTTGGCAACCAGATGGCCGTCCCGTGCAAGACCAAGCTCGTCGGCCAGCTGCGAACGACAGCGACGTATTACTGGATTATCGTTATTGATAATCCAGTAATTTGCTGCCACAAAAGGGGCATACCGTACGCGCACCATAATGACAGTTATGAAGCGTAACGCTTTACGCTGGTGTACTCGCTCGACTTGTTCGAGGCTGTCCTGCCCCGGTGGGGCCTCGGAGTCCCAGTGAGATTGGTGGTGGACCAACTTTCTGCTACCCGGCCCAGTGAATCTGCTTGGTGGCCGGAACGACTAGGGGCGCGGCTTGGGGACCAGGTTTCGACCCTTGGGGACTAACGTTCGGGAAAGCGAGGTGTACGGCTACCGCTCGTACCCGGTGGCGAAGGATCGGCTGCTGGCGTGGGTGGGTGATCAGCGTGGGCGACCGGGGATGGGCCCAAGGCGTTGTTCTACTCGGCGATGGCCCGTTTGCGGGCCGAGCTGGTACTGCTGCCCGGGGTGACGACCCTGCGCGATGACGTGGCCGGCGCCCGGAAGGCAGCCGAGACCCGGCTGTACGCAGCCCTCGCCGGGGTGGTCACCGCGGAACAGGCCGCAGACCTTGACCAGATCCTGCGGGTGCCGGAGGGTCAGCGCCGTTCGCAGCTGGACTTGTGGCGGCGCGGGCCGACCACCCCGACCGGTCGGGGCCTGGTGAAGTCGCTGGACCGGGTGGCGCAGATCGCGGGGCTGCACCTGGGCGCGGTGGACGTGGCCGGCACGGGGGTGCCGACGCGCCGGTTGATCGAGCTGGCCCGGATGGGGTTCGAGGCGAAGGCGCCGAAGCTGGCGGCGTTGAAGCAGCACCGCAAGATCGCGACCCTGTTCGCGACGGTGCGGTGGCTGGAGGTCACCGCGACCGATGACGCCCTGGAACTGTTCGACGTGAACCAGCTCGGCGCCCTCGGCCTCGTGCTGAACTGCGTCACGCTCTGGAATACAGCCCATCTGGACCGGGCGCTGGGCGAACTGCGGGCGCAGGGCTACCCGGTTCTCGACGCCGACGTGGCCCGGCTCTCGGCCTACGCCCGCCGGCACATCAACATCCACGGCCACTACTCGTTTCGGCTGCCGGACCTCGGCGGTGCCTGGCGGCCGCTACGTGATCCCGACCAGCGTGATCCCGATGAGCAGAGCTGATCGGCCCGGCCGCGGCGGCGGACATATCGGGGTCAGTGCACGGTGAGGTGGGCGGGCTCCTTCGCGTCGAAACACAGCGCGTACAGCTCCAGGGGCATGGTCACGTCCGATCGGCGAGGATGTCGGGGCGGCGGGTCCCCAGCCAGGCCAGCAGAGCTTTCGCCTGGGCCCGCTGGAAGCCCCGGACGGCCGGTGCCGCCGGCGGCGGTGGCAGCAGGGAACGGCTGACGAATAGGCCGGCACCAGCGACCAGGAGCGTGTCCAGGTCCTCCCGGTCGACCTCGCGGGTCAGCGGGTGCACGTCGAGCAGTTGTTCGACGTCAACGCCGTGCATCGCGAGGCTCGGGGTCATCAGGACCAGGTCGACCCAGCCGGCGCCGGTGCACGCGTTGGGCCAGTCGACGATCCGGACCCCGTCGGCCGCCAGGATCATGTTGTCCAGCCGCAGGTCCCCGTGGACCAAGGCTGTTCCGTCGGCGGCGTCCGTCCAGCGTTTCTCCCGGGCTGCGAGCACGTCGATCGAGGCGCCGGCGAGTTCCTGGTAGGCGGCGGTGACCGCTGTCCACGAGGCGGCGTCGGCGATGTCGCGCCAGCCGGTGAAGTCCTCGGCGAACTCGTCGACGAGCCGGGGCAGACCCGGCGGTCCAGGCGTCTTCCCCAACGCGGCCACCGCCGTCATCACCGGGTCGAGGTCGGCGATGTCCGGGGTACGACCGTCGACGTGCTCGAACAGCATGACGATCCAGGTCCCGTCGTCCTGCCACCAGAGCAGGCGAGGGCTCGGCGTCTGCGGCGGCAGCGCCTCGGCGATCCGGGCCTCACGCAGATAGTCCCCGGCGACCTCGGACGTGTGCCGGGCGATCGCCTTCACGAAGAACCGGGCGCCCGACTCGCCGGCCACGGTCGACGCCACACCGGGGGTGAACCCGCCGGATGCGCTGGCGATCTCGTGCAGCGGGGTGGCCACGGCCTGCTCGGCGCGGTTCCGGAGGAAGTCCGGGATGTCGGACCAGCGCAGCCGTGTCAGGTTCATGCCGTGGCACGCTACCGCCTTGCTCCCCCCACGGGCACCGCATTTAAGGGTGGAGCAAGGTACGGCGACCTGCGGAAACGCGACCGCTCATCGGCCTCTCGCAGAACTCTCGCAACTGGTCGTTTCTGCGAGAGGCGGCGGGATCCGCAGGGAGTCCGCCACGTCAAGATCACCCTTAGCGCAACTTCCTGAACGTTCGTCCTCAAGGGCCGTTTCGACCGATGCAGTGATCTGCGAGCATCGCGCGATGGAGCGCTTGGATAGTCGGACCGTCTACACCAACGCCTGGATGACCGTCCGGGAGGATCGCGTTCGCCGGCCAGACGGCTCGACTGGCATTTACGGGGTGGTGGAGAAGCCGGACTCCGCGCTGGTCCTGCCCCGCTGGGCTGAGGGCTTCTGGCTGGTCGAGCAGTTCCGCTACCCGGTTGGCCGGCGAGCCTGGGAGTTCCCTCAGGGCAGTTGGGGACACGGGGTCAGGGGTGACGCCTCCGCGCTGGCTCGTCAGGAGTTGGCCGAGGAGACCGGATTGCGTGCGGAGACGGTCACCCATCTGGGGCACCTGTACGAGGCGTACGGCTTCTCCACCCAGGGCTTCGACGTCTACCTGGCCACCGGGTTGACCGAGGGAGAGCCGGACCGCGAGGCGACCGAGCAGGACATGGTGCACCGGTCGTTCACCGACGCGCAGATCCGCGCCATGGTGCTGGCCGGCGACATCGTCGATGCGCCGTCGCTGGCTGCGCTGACCCTCTACACACTGTCTCGTTGACCCCGCCCGCAACCTGCGCGAAAGGTTCTGGCAGGCAAGTGGCCTGGTTGGGGCACTCCATTAGGGTCGGAAGCATGACGCCAGCCCTTACCGCCAGCGCCTTCGACTCGCTGCGCCTCGACGCCGTGCCCGACCAGGAGGCGCTGCGCCGGGCCTACGACCTCCCCAGCGACGCGGCCGTGCGGAAGCAGATGACCGAACTCACCGAGCAGACCCGGCGGTTGATCGGCTGCTCCTCGCTGGTCCTGATCGCCAGCGCGGACGCCGAGGGCAACTGTGACGTCTCCCCGCGCGGCGGCCCCGCCGGGTTCGTCGCCGTCCTGGACGCACGGACAGTGGCGATACCGGACGCGACCGGCAACAAGCGCCTGGACACCCTGCAGAACATCATCGCCACCGGGCGGGCCGGGCTGCTGTTCATCATCCCGGGGCGCACCACGACACTCAGGGTGAACGGCCGGGCCTGCGTCTCCACTCGCCCCGAGCTGCTGACGCAGCTGACCGCCGTCGGGAAGCCACCGGCCAGTGCCCTGGTGCTGGGCATCGAAGAGGTCTACCCGCACTGCCCCAAGTCGCTGCTGCGCGGTGGGGCCTGGAAGCCCGAGCAGTGGCTGCCGGCGGACGCCCAGCCAACCTCGGCCGAGGTGACGCTGGCCCAGCTGCGGATGCCGGAGCTGACGATCGCCGACATCGAGCGGGCGGAGGCGGACTCGCTGAAATACCGGTACGAGTGACGGGCCGCCCGGCGATCGTGCGTGCACTGGCGCTTCGTACTCACTGAGGATCGGATGTCGTCCAACCCGGCAGAGGTTGCGCCGACCGGCGTCTGCGGCGCCAGAGCAGGAGAGCGGCACCGAGGACCACGCCCCCGCCGATGACCGCGCTCACGAGCATCCGCTGCGGGCCGCGATTCGGGCGACCGGCGCTTCGGACGGTCAGGTCGGGCAGCAGGCCGGTGGCGACGTCCAGGTCGTAGATGTGGCAGGTCTGCATACCGAGTTCGCAGGTGGAACCGGTGTCGAAGCGGGACAGTGTCCGGCGGGCTCCGCTGCCGAGGCGCACCTCGGCCAGTGCCACGTGGCCCTCGGCGTCGATGGTCGTGACGACGACGCTGTCCGCGGAGCGCCAGCCGAGCAGTTGCCCGATGTCCGGGACCGGCGGTGGCGGTGGCGTTCCGGCGTCGACGACGGGTAGGAAGGCGACGTCACCGACCTTCCACTGGTACTGGCCGTGGCCGGTGATGCCGCCGGATGGTCCCTCGGCGATCCACGGCACGGTGGCGAGGAACCTACCGTCCGGCGACCAGCCGACGTTGGCGGCCAGCTCGCGGCCAGCCGTCATCGGGACGCTGCCGTACTCGCGGCCGTCAAGGTCGATGAGGTGGACCTTCTGCGCGACCTGCACGGCGAGGTGGCGCCCGTCCGGAGCGAATGAGGCCGTCCACGGCGGTGCGATCGCTGGCACCACGGTGCTGTGTCCGGTGGACAGGTCGAGCAGCCGCAGTGTGCCGGCCTGGGCCACCTCCGGGTCGACGAAGTTGACGGTGCCGAACTCGCCGGAGCGGGTGAGGGGCACGGCGCTGTACGCGACGTGCCGGCCGTCGGAGGACCAGGCCAGCAGGCGTACGCCGACCCGCTCACCGAGGGGAATCGATCGGCGTTCGCCGCTGGTCAGGTCGACGAGGATGAGGTCGTCGGTCATGCCGCGTTCGTCGCCGAGCAGCACGCGGGTGCCGTCCGGGGCGAGCAACGCCGACGGGAGCTTGCGCTCCTCCAGTGCGTCCACGCGCCGGTACGTGTCCCCGTCTGCCCCGACGACCAGCGGCTGGATCATGTTGAGCGTCTCGCCGTTGCCGTACACGTAGAGGGCGATCGCCCGGCCCGGCGGAGCCTTTGCGACGGTGCTGGTGAATATCGAGTAGCCGGCGAAGCGGTCGGGCAGGGTCGGCGTCGTCGCGGGTGCCGCTGTCTGGACGGGAAGCTCGAGGCCGGGAATGGCCACGAGGGCCAGGAGGAGCACGACGGCCGCCACCGCGGCGGTGCCGATCCGATGTCGCCGCACCGTGCGGCGGCCTCGGATGAGTACGGCGTCCAGGTAATCGGGCGGCAGCGGCGGCGGATCGTCCGGCAGGGCGGCGAACAGGTCCCTCATGGCGTGTCCGACCCTCCCGGCACGTAGTTCGGCAGTAGGCGACGCAGCGCGGCGATGGCGTACGAGGTCTGGCTCTTGACGGTGCCGGCGGAGCAGCCCAGCGTGGCGGCGGTCTGCGCGACGTCGAGGTCCTCCCAGTACCGCAGGACCAGCACCGCACGCTGGCCTCGGGACAGCTTCGCGAGCGCGGTCAGCAGGTCGACGCGGTGTTCGGCGCCGGCCAGCGGTGCCGTCGGGAGCTCGATCACGTCGGCTACCGGCCGGACCCGGCGGGTCCAGGACCGCTCCCGCTCGGCCAGGTAGGCGTGGACCAGCATGGCCCGCACGTAGGCGTCGACCGAGTCGGCTGCCGATGCCTTGCGCCAGTGCCGGTACAGCGCGACGAGGCACTCCTGCACCAGGTCGTCAGCCGTCGACCACTGCCCGCACAGTCGGTACGCCAGCCGCCGTAGCGACCGCGTGCGTGCCTGCACGTACTCGACGTACTCTCGTTCACTGCGCAACCCGGCCTCCCCGCAATACTAGGAGTGGCCCGAGGCGCGTTTCGGTTGTGGCCGGTGGTGATCGAAAATGCGGGCGGGAGACCGGGCAGCTACCTGCGGGCGTACGTCGTGCGCGCCAGGGCCACCTCGGCTGCCTGGCGCTCGCGCCAACGGCGCTGACTGTCCCGGTTGCAGGCGCGGCACGTCCGGCGATACCGGCCCGTCGTCTCATCGATCTCGCGTTCGTGCCCGTTGCGACAGGTGGATCCCTGCGTACGTGTGCGGCAGATCTCCGCGTGACTGACCTGCCGCAGATGGGTGGGCTCGATGCAGTCCTTGGCGTCGCACAGGTGGTCGATCTCCAGGTCGGGGTCGTAGCCGCCGACGAAAGCGGCGTAGGCCGCGATGTGTGCCCAGGCCCTGCCGGCGACCTTCTGGTAGACGCCGCGTCGTGTGCCGTAGCCACGGACGATCAGGCAGCCGTCGTCCTGCCGGGCGGACCGTTCGAGCAGGTACCGGCGGAGACTGTCCTCGGTGAAGTGTTGCGACAAACCGTTGACCGCGCCGAGCACGACGCCACTCTAACGGGTCGCCCCTCCGGTACGGTGCGGCGATCGGTGCCCAGCGAGGAGTCGACGTGATCGCACAACGGCTGAGGGTCGCCGCGTACGCGGTGTGCCTGCGAGACGACCACCTGCTGCTCGCCCGCTTCGTCGCACCCGACCGGTCCACGCGCCACTGGACGCTGCCCGGCGGAGGGGTCGAACACGCGGAGGATCCGTTCGATGCCGTGATCCGGGAAGTGGCCGAGGAGACGGGTTACCAGGCGCACGTCGAGCAGTTGCTCGGAGTGAACTCGCGGACGAGGTACGTGGAGCGACCCGGCGAGGACGTCGTCGAGTTACACATGCTGGCCATGTTCTACCGCGCGCGAATCGTCGGCGGCGAGCTTCGACCCGAGACGGGAGGCACGACCGACCTGGCCCAGTGGATCCCCATGGCACAGGTGGTGACCCTGGAGCGCTCCGTCGTCGTCGACATCGGGCTCGAACTGCACCGCCGCGCGCCGTCCACCGGGCACTTGGAGCCGATCCGCATGACCGACCTCCTGCGGCACTGACGCGGCGCGCCGTCAGCTAGGCGTGTTAATCCGCTTCGACCGCGACCTCGCTGAGGACGAGTTCCGCGACGGCGTCGGGACGGTCGAGCGGGACGAGGTGGCCACTGCGCGCCACGAGCGTGCCAGTCAGATCGTCGGCGATCGGTGTCAACTGCCGGTGCAGCAGGTCGCCGACCGTGTTGCCGCCGACGGCGAGGGTGGGCACGGTCAGCCGGCCGGCCGCGGCGACCGCCGCCGCGTTCTGATCCGCCGCTCGGTAGTAGCCGAAGCCGCAGCGCAACGCTTCCTGCCCGGTGTACGCGCGGACGAACGCCTTCCGAATGTCCGGCGGCACGCCCCGACGCTCGTAGGTTCCGGCTGTGAGGAACCAGTCGAGGTAGGCGCCCTCGTGGCCCTCCAGCACTGTCTCGGCCAGTTCTGGGGCCGAGTGGAAGCCGAACCACCAGGGCGGAGTGGCGAATCCGCCGGGAAGTCCCGGCAGCACCGCCTCCATGAGGATCAGGCGGCGGACCCGGGTCGGGTGCAGCGCGCCGAGCAGGAAGGCGGCGGGGACCCCGGCGTCGAGGGCCACCACGTCGGCGCTGTCCACCCCGAGCGCGTCGAGCAGGCCGAGCATGTCGTCGGCACCGGTTGCGGCGTCGAAGCCGTCCACCGTGCGGGCGCTGTCGCCTAGCCCTCGCAGGTCGGGCGCGATGATCCGGCGTTGGCCGGTCAGGAGCGGCAGGACGTTCTGCCACACCTGCCACGTGTGTGGCCAACCATGCATCAGCAGCACCGGCGGCCCGCTGCCGTCCAGCGCCACGTTCAATTCGGTGTCGTTGGTGGGGATTCGTCGTAGGTTCATCTCATCCTCAGCGGTTACCATCGGTTACCTACTCAATGATGGATGGGACCGGATGATCGGACAAGACGGCACTTCAGCGACACCTGGTGAGCTGGAGGTAACCGGGAATCTCTTCAGCCCGGAGTGCCCTACCCGGCAGTTGCTCGACCGGATCGGCGACAAGTGGACGTCGATGCTGATCAAGGTGCTCGCCGAGGTCCACCCGGGTGAGCTTGGGTTTGCCGAACTGCGCCGCCGTACGCCCGGGGTGTCACACAAGATGCTGTCGCAAACCTTGCAGAGCCTGCGTCGCGATGGCCTGGTCACCCGCCGGGTCGAGCCGACCGTTCCTCCACGCGTCTACTACGCGCTCACCGACCTGGGCCTCTCCCTGGACACCCCACTGGCTGGGGTGCGGGCATGGGCCGAGCAGCACATGGCTACCGTCGCCAGGGCCCGTCGCCGTCACGACGAGTGAGACCTTCACCGCCGACCGGCTCCCGACACCGCACCCGCACGTCGCCGTGGTGATCGACTGCCACGGCGGCGTGCGGGTCGGTCGGTGGTCAGCCCTGGCGGCCGAGCCACTCCCGGTACGCGGTGGGTGCGATGAAGGCGTCGCCCTTGGAGATGAGGACGTCCCCGGGAACGGCGGCGAACATGCCGACGCTGTCGTCGGTGGTGACGGTGCGGTGGTCACCGCGGGCGGCGAGCGTGATCTTGCCGAGCTCGACGAGCGGGAAGACGTCGGGGCCGGCGATGTTGCGGATGCCCTGCAGGGGAGTGCCCGCGCTCACCTCGGCGACGGCCTGCGCGACGTCGGCCGCCGCGATCGGCTGCACGGGGGTGGTGGGCAGGCGGACGCCGTTCTCGTCGGAGGTCCAGGAGATGACCGCCTCCATGAACTCGAAGAACTGGGTGGCGCGGACGATCGAGTACGGCAGCGGGCCGGCCTTGAGGATGTCCTCCTGCAGGACCTTGGCACGGTAGTAGTCCAGGGCGGGGACCTCGTCGACACCGACGATGGACAGGATCACCGCGTGGCCGACACCGGCCTGCTGGGCGACCGTCAGCATGTTGTCCATGGTCGTCCGGAAGAAGGCGGGCGAGGCCTCGTCGAAGGTCGGCGAGTTCGTCAGGTTGACCACGACCTCGGCGCCCTTGAGCGCCTCGGGCAGACCGGCGCCGGTGAGGAGGTCCACTCCGGTGGACTGCGAGTGCGGCACCGCCTCGTGGCCGGCCGCCTGAAGAATCTTGACGACCTGCGACCCGATGAGGCCGGTTCCACCCAGCACGGCGATCTTCATGTCCATCACACCTTTCCTGTACGGATGTGGCCCATTCGTCCGACCACACGAGTGCGGTCGTTACTCGGACTCATCTTGTCCGAGTAACTATACTCGGACAGAAGAGGTCCGAGTAACGGGGTGGCTAGGGTGATGCGATGAAGATGTCCGGCGGTGTCGAGTGGGCGCTGCACTGCTGTGTCGTCCTCACCACCAGCAGCAGGCCCGTCCCGGCGGCCAAGCTCGCGGAGCTGCACGACGTCTCCGGCAGCTACCTCGCCAAGCAGCTCCAGTCGCTGGCCCGCGCCGGCCTCATCCACTCCGTCCAGGGCAAGTCCGGCGGCTACGCGCTGACCCGCGCCCCGGAGAGCATCACCCTGCTCGACGTGGTCCACGCTGTCGACGGCCCGGGCCCCGCCTTCGTCTGCACCGAGATCCGCCAGCGCGGCCCGCTGGCGACCCCGGCCGACGCCTGCACCGGGCCCTGCCCGATCGCCCACGCCATGTGGACGGCCGAGACGGCCTGGCGTCAGGCGCTCGCCGCGGTCACCATCGCCGACCTCGCCCGCGACGTCGAAGCCACGTCGGGCCCGGAGGCCCTGGTCGGCGTCCGCACCTGGCTCGTCGGCGAGAGGGACGGCTGACCGGGGATGATGTGCGGGTGCCGCTTCTCGTCGCGCCCGCCCTACCCGCCGGCAGCCTCGGTGCCCGAGCCCAACCCCGTCTCGCCGTACGCCCGGGATTGGCGCTGCGGCCGTGGCGGAGCGCGGACGCCCCGGTCGTCCGGGCTGCCTTCGACTGCCCTGCGATCCAGCGCTGGCATGTCCGCCGCCTCGACGGCGACGACGAGGCGCGGGCGTGGACGGCGCAGTGGGCCGACCGCTGGCGCACCGAGACGGCCGCCAGTTGGGCCATCGTCGACGCCGACGACCAGCCGGTCGGTCAGGTGGGCCTGCGCGGGGTGCTGCTGACCGAGGCGTCCGCTCACCTGTCGTACTGGGTGCTGCCCGCCGCGCGGGGCACGGGGGTCGCCGCCGCGGCGGTCCAGGCGCTGACCCGGTGGAGCTTCAGGCGGGCCGGGTTGCACCGGCTGTCCCTGGAGCACTCGACCGGCAACGCGGCGTCGTGCCGGGTGGCCGCGCGGGCGGGCTTCGCGGTGGAGGGGCTGCTCCGCGCAGCGGTGCGGCACGCCGACGGTTGGCACGACATGCACCTGCACGCCCGGCTGCGCACCGACTGAGGAGCGCCGTCAGCCGGCGTGGCGGACCTCGGTGTCCCAGATCTGCGCCCACGGACGCCGCAGCCCTTGGCACACGAAGATCGGGCCGCCGTTCTCGTCGTTGGCCACCTCGACCCGCTGGTCCACGAGCCCGGCCATCGTGCACCCGTCGAACCAGCTGGCCAGCGGCTCGGCGCGCTGCCAGCCGACGACGATCACCACGTCGGCGTCGGCGGGTGGACGGCCGAAGTCGACCATGCTGTTGTGCCCGGAGTACGCGCGGGGCAGGCCCCGGGCCGGACCGTAGCGGGCCAGCGCACCGGCCTCGCCGTAGTTGCCGGTCAGGATGACCGCCCGCGCGCGCTGGGCCGGAGGTAGCGCGCGGTGGACGGTGGCGACCGAGTCCGCGAATGCGGGCCAGCCGATGGTCTCGCCCGCGTCGTAGTTGACGTCGACCACGAAGCCGGGCAGGCGCTCGGCCGGCAGCACCGGCAGCAACAGCACGACCGTGGGCAGGAGGAACGGCACCGCGCCCAGCGCGAGCAGCCCACGACGAGCCCGGATCGCGCCCCGCGACGCCCAGCCGGCGGTGACCACCGCGCCGGCGGCGGTCAGGACCAAGAGCAGCGGCGCGTCGTAGTAGCCCTTGCCGCCGGCGATCAGGACGATGCCGATCGCCACGAGCCAGGCCACGCCCACCGCCCGGTACGCCCGCCACGCCGGCCGGCGCAGCAGCGCCACCAGACCGGCGAGCCAGATCGGCACGGCGTACGGGCTGATGATGAGGAACTGCAGGGTGAGCGCGTCGAGCCGGCCAGCGTACGAGCTGTCGCCGTCGGCGATCGAGCCGGCCACCGAGAGCTGCGGAAAGCCGTGCGTGGCCTGCCAGATCAGGGTCGGTGCGGCCAGCACGGCGACGATCCCGACGGCGGCGAGCACCCAGCGGTCGCGCAGCAGCCGACGCGGCCCGGCGATGCTCAGCCCGGCGATCAGACCCACGGCCAGCAGCGCGGGCAGCAGCTTGTTGAGCATGCCGACGCCCAGTGCCAGCCCGATGCCGAGTGCCCACCGGCTGTCGCCGGTGCGCAGCAGCCGCACGGCACACAGCGCCGCGACCAGCCAGACCAGCAGGTCGACGGTGGTGGTGCTGAGCAGGTGCCCGCCGGCGAGCACGATGCCGGACAGGGCGGCGAGCACCGCCGCGAAGCTCTGCCCGCCGCGGCCGGCGCCGAACTCCCGGGCGATGGCGGCGACCAGCAGCACCGCGCCGCCGGCCAGCAGCGCCGACGGGGTACGCAGCACGACCAGGTTGCCCGGCGCGATCGTGTCGAGCAGCCGGGCCAGCGCCGGAACCAGCGGACCCTGGTCGACGTAGCCCCAGTCGAGGTGCCGGCCGCAGAGCAGGAAATACAACTCGTCGCGGTGGTAGCCGTAGCGGCCGGCGAGCACCAGCAGCGTCACGCTGACCGCCCCGGCCACCAACCACGGCCCGACCGCCCGGGGGCCGGGTGTCGGCGGCGCCGGTGGAGGCGTCGGGTCGGATCGTTGAGCTCGGTCGGTGGCGAGTTCGCTCACGCGTCCATCATGGCCCGTGACACCGCGTTCCGGGTGCCCGTGCCGCGCCCCGCAGAATGGGGCGATGACGATGCCCTTCCCCGAGCCCACCGATCCCGCCGGTAGCCGTACCGAGGTCTTCGTGCGGTACCTGGACTACTACCGCGAGTCGGTGCTGGCCAAGGTGTCGGCGTTGGCCGAACCGGAGCTGCGCCACAGCCGCCTGCCGTCGGGCTGGACGCCGCTGGAGTTGGTCAAGCACCTGCGCTACGTCGAGCTCCGCTGGATCGAGTGGGGCTTTCAGGGCCGGGCCGTCGCCGAGCCCTGGGGTGACCGTCGCGGGGACCGATGGTACGTCGGCGCCGAGGAGACCCGCTCGGATCTGGTGGCGGCACTGCGCGCGCAGGGCGCACACACCAGCGCGGTGGTGACGACGCACGACCTGACGGACATCGGCGCACCGGGTCCGCGGTGGAACGGCGCCGACCCCGCGTCGCTGGAGCGGGTGCTGTTCCACCTCTTCCAGGAGTACGCCCGCCACCTCGGTCACCTCGACGTCGTGACCGAACTCGCTGGCGGCCCGACCGGCGAGTGAACCCGAGCGGCGCTGGGGCGACCCGCCCGACTCGACGGGCGTACCGGAAAATCGTCTGGCGGCCCGCGTACCGTCGGTGCGAGGCTGACCGGCGTGACAGCGGATGCTCTGGCCGGAGCCCTGGCCGACGACGGACGCCGACGGGTCTTCGCGGCGATCGTGCTGGGCGCGCGAGACGCGGCCCAGATCACCCAACGCACCGGCCTGCCGGCGCGGACGGTGCTGACGGCAACCCGCCGGCTCGCCGACGCGGGCCTGGTGACCGGGCCCGACGGCGGGCTCGCGGCCGACGAGGAGTCGTTGCGCGCGGCG
Source organism: Micromonospora sp. CPCC 205539 (assembly GCF_036906815.1). Lineage (NCBI taxonomy): Bacteria > Bacillati > Actinomycetota > Actinomycetes > Micromonosporales > Micromonosporaceae > Micromonospora > Micromonospora sp. CPCC 205539. The sequence goes on from NZ_JBAKHW010000031.1 coordinate 35,811, forward strand.
GCGCGGGAGCGTCGGCCGGCCGATGACGCGGCGCCGGGTGACGACCCGGTGCTGCGGACCTTCGTGCGCGACGGCGCGCTGGTGGGAATGCCGGCGCAGCTCACCCGGCGGCGGATGCTGCTCGCGCACATCGCGGAACGGTCGTTCGAGCCGGGGACGCGCTACGCCGAGCAGGCCGTGGACGAGGCGCTCAAGCCGTGGTGCGCGGCCGGCGCATCGGACCACGCGACGCTGCGCCGCTACCTCGTCGACGAGCGGCTGCTCACCCGCGAGCACGGGATCTACCAGCGCGGGTAATTCCGTTGACCACGTGCTGATGATCGAAAAGTGACCACGATCCTCCACCCCAGCTGGGTGACCACCGCCGTCAGTCCCGCACACACCGACGCGGTGCGGCTGCTGCGTGAGTACATGACGGAGATGGTGGACCGGTACCACCGCCGCCCGGCCCGCCCCGGCGAGGTCGACGAGGCGCTGGCCGAGTTGCCCAGCGACGACCTGGCAGCCCCGACCGGCCTGCTCCTGATCGCCCACCACGGCGCGGACCTGGCCGGCTGCGCCGGGCTGCGGTGGCACCCGGACTGGGCCGAGTTGACCCGGGTGTTCGTCCGCCCCGCGCATCGCGGCACCGGTGGTGGTGCGGCACTGCTGGCGGCCGTCGAGCAGCGGGCCCGGGCGGCCGGGTCGGATCGGATCCGGCTGGACACCCGCGACGACCTCGTCGAGGCACGCGCCCTGTACGCGCGGCACGGCTACGTCGAGATCCCGGCGTACTCGCACGGGCCGTACGCGGAGCACTGGTTCGAGAAGCGGCTGAGCTGACCGGTTGACGACGGCCTCCTGTTCCGTTAAATAAGGAAGAGGAACTTGAGTCGCCCCGGCTCAAGACATCACCTTCGGCCAGGAGAACCGAGGAGGCACAACCATGCTGATGCGCACCGACCCCTTCCGCGAGATCGACCGGCTCGCCGAGCAGTTCTTCGGCACCACCGCCCGTCCCGCGATGATGCACCTGGACGCCTACCGCGACGGGGACTACTTCTACGCCGCGTTCGATCTGCCCGGTGTCGACCCGGACACCATCGACTGCACGGTGGAACGCAACGTGCTCACCGTCCGCGCCGAGCGTCGCCGGCCCGCTGGTGACCGCGTCGAGCTGGTCGCCGCCGAGCGTCCGATGGGCACGTTCACCCGGCAGTTGTTCCTGGGCGACACCTTGGACGCCGACAAGCTGGAGGCCGGCTACGACAACGGGGTGCTGACGTTGCGCATCCCGGTCGCCGAGCGGGCCAAGCCCCGCCGGGTGGCCATCAAGGCCAACGGCGACGGGCACCGACAGATCAACGCCTGAGCAGCGGCTCGGGGCGGGCCGGTCGGTCCGCCCCGAGCCCGCGCGGGTAGGCCGGCTGGCCAGGACCACGGTGGTCCCGGCGCGCCTGCACGGGGAATCCAGCCAGAGCTGAGAACCTTTTTCACATGGTGTCCTCCGACGCTCCGGTGCTCGCTCGCGCGACCGCTCCACCGGCTCTGCCCAGCGGGCCCGTCGACGTCACCGAAGCGTGGTTGCGCAACCGCCGCCTGTCCGAGCACACCCGCGACGCGTACCGGCGCGACGTCACCGCCTGGCTCACCTGGTGCGCCGAGCGCGACCTGGATCCGCTACGGGCCAACTTCCTGCACGTCAACGAGTACGCCCGGGCGCTGGAGTCGACACTCGGCGCACGCAGCGGCCGGCCGTTGACCCCGGCGACCGTGGCGCGTCGGCTCTCCGCGCTGTCCAGCTGGTACGACTTCCTCGTCAAGCTCGGCGCGGTGCCGGCCAACCCGGTCTCCGGAGCGGACCGGCCGCGCGTCGACCGCGACCACTCCGCCACGGTGGGCCTCACCCCGGAAGAGGTGGATGCGTTGCTGAGCGCCGCCGACGCGGACACCGGCCCCACGGCCGCCCGCAACCGGGCGGCCATCGCGCTCCTGGCCGACCTGGGTCTGCGAGTCGGGGAGCTGGTCTCGCTGGACCTGGCCGACCTGGGCGCCGAACGCGGGCACCGCAGCGTGCGGTTCGTCGGCAAGGGCGGCAAGCCGCGCCGGCGTGCCCTCACCCCGGGCACCGGGTACGCGGTGGACGCCTACCTGGCCCAGCGGGCCGCGGCCAGCGGCGTGTCGGTGCTGGAGCTCACCGGTCCACTGCTGGTCACCGCCAGCGGCGCCCGCCTGGACCGGCACTCGGTCTTCCGGCTGGTCCGCCGGCTGGCCCGGGCGGCCGGCATCCCGGCCTGGGCGAAGCTCTCGCCACACTCGCTGCGCCACGCCTTCGCCACCACCGCCCGCTCGGAGGGCGTCCCACTCGAGGACGTGCAGGACGCGATGGGGCACGCCGATCCGCGTACCACCCGCCGCTACGACCGGGACCGGCACAACCTCGACCGCGATCCGGCGTACGCGGTGTGGGCGGCTCGGTCGCGCCGCCGCGGCTGAGCGTCGTACCCCCGCCCTACGGTCACCGGATGAGACACGGTCTGGAGATCTCCTGCGGCGGTGCCGCCGTCGCGGTGTCCACCCTGGTCGAGTTGGGCGAGTTGGCCGAACGCGCCGGGTGGGACGGGGTGTTCCTGGAGGACTACCTCATCCACTACGACGGCGACGACCCGCACACCTACGATCCGTGGCTGGTGCTCGCGGCGATCGCCGGCCGGACCAGCCGGGTGCGGCTGGGCACCACGGTCACCGCGCTGCCCCGGCGGCGTCCGGCGAAGCTGGCCCGCGAGGTGCTCACCCTCGACCACCTCAGCGCGGGCCGGGCCGTCGTCGCGGTCGGCGTCGGTGACCCGGGTGACCGGGGCATGGCCGCGTTCGGTGAGCCGACCGAGGCGGCCGTGCGGGCGGCGATGCTCGACGAGGGTCTCGACCTGCTGACCGGGCTGCTCACCGGGGAGCCGGTCCGCCACCTCGGCACGCACTACCGGGCCGACGGGGTGGCGCTGCGACCGGCGCCGGTGCAGTCGCCCCGGGTGCCGGTCTGGGTCGGCGGCAGCACCCAGGCCGGGGCCGTACGCCGCCGGGCGGCCCGCGCCGACGGCATCGTCCCGTACAAGCTCACCGACACCGACGGGTGGTCCGACTTCACCGCCGAGGAGGTCGCCGACCTGGTCGCCGCACTGCCCGCCACCCGCGCCGACGGCCAGCCGTTCGACGTGGCGATCGGCGGGCGGCGGCGCCGACCGGACGAGCGCGCCGAGCGCGCCTACCTCGAAGAAATCGCCGCCGCCGGCGCCACCTGGTGGCTGGAATTCATCCCGGCCGGTGACCCGGCGGCGCAGCGGGCCGCGGTCGCCCGTGGTCCGCTGCGCTGACGTGGCAGCCAGGTCAGGGCGGGGGGAACGGCCGCACCGTCACCCGGGCGATGCCCTCACGGCAGACCAGTCGGGCACCGGCGCTCCGACAGTCGGCCGCTCCCGCCGGGAGCACCCCGCGTACCCGGGGCCCGTCGCGACCCGCCGTCGCGATCAGGTTGCGCTCGCCGTCCGCCGCCGTCCCGAAGAGCACGAGCGGCCCGTTGCCCGCCCGCGAGCCCGCCACCGTGCGCCACCGCGCCCCGGCCGGCCACATCCAGACCAGCGCGCCGGAGCCCGCGTCGAGGGCCCACCGGCCGCGCTCGTCCTGGCCGCACAGCAGGCCCTCGCAGGGCCGCAGCGTCAGCTCACCCCGCTCGACCGGCATCCGCCAGCGCTGCGCCACCGTGGGCAGGTCGTACCCGGTCAGCGCCACGCCGCCGCCGACCGGGTGCCGCAGCACCAGCCGCCCGCCGATGACCTGGGGATTGTCGGGGCTGTAGTCGGCCGGCGGCAGCAACCCCTGCCCGCGGACCGTCCCGTCACGGGCGTCGAGCAGCCGGGTCAGCCCGTCGTCCTGCACCAGCAGCACGCTGCCGGGCAGCACTCTCAGCACGGCCGTGGACGGCACCCGCACCGACCAGCGGGTGGCGCCGCTGGCCGGGTCGACGCCGTGCACCTCGCCCTCGACCCGGCGACCCGGCTCGGAGGCGCTGCGGACCTCGCTCACCCCGACCGCGGCGTCGCCGGCCGCGTACACCCGCTCGGGTCGCCGCCACAGCGGCCGACCGGTACGCACCGACCGCGCGGTGGTCGCGGTCACCCGACGCACCTGGTCGCGTTCGGTGATCAGCAGGAGGTCACCGGCGGCCTCGGCGGACCAGCCGACGGCCGGCGGCACGGCGACCCGCCAGCGTGCCGGGCGACCGGGCGCCGCCACGTCGTAGGCGCTCACCGTCGGTGGATCGGTGCCCGGGTCGACGACCAGCAGCAACGGGCCCGCGCTGAGCAGCGTCGAGCGGTCGGGCAGGGGCGGCCCGACCTGGGCCAGCAGGCGCGCCGGTGCGGTGGCGCCGCCGAGCAGGGTGCACACCACCAGCAGCAACGCCACCCGCCAGCGACGGGACAGCGCCACCGGCGGCGGCCCACGGTCGTCCAGGGGCGCGCCCCGGGTGTCGTCCAGCTCGATCAGCACTTCCACCGTGCCCACCCGTCCGCTCGCGTCGGTCGGTCAGCAGAGCAGGTCCAGGTGGTGGTGGGCGTCCTCGGCGATCTCCTCCTGCCGCAGCCAGCGCCGCGCCCACAGCCGGGCGGCCAGCTCCGCCTGCTCGTCACCCCACGCGGCGTGCTCGACGAGCAGCGCGGCGGTCAGCGCGTACGCGAGACGCAGCGCCAGGCCACGGGCCCCGGCGAGCACCGCCTCCGCGCCCGGGTCGGCCGTGACCGCGCGGACCGTGTCGCGCAGCTGCGCGGTGGCCGTGGCCAGGGTGTCGGCCAGCGCCGGTGACAACGGCCGCGCCAGGTCGACGGCGGCGGCGAGCCGAGCCAGCAGCGGCGCCCCCGCGTCCTCCCGGGTCAACGCGCGCAGCACGTCCAGGGCCAGCACGTTGGTGGTGCCCTCCCAGATCGGCAGCACCTGCGCGTCGCGCAGCAGCCGGGGTACGCCGGTGTCCTCCACGTAGCCGGCCCCGCCGAAGCTCTCCACGTACTCGCTGGCGGAGCTGACGGCGAGCCGCCCCGTGGCCAGCTTCGCCAGCGGGGCGACGACGCGCAGCTCCGCCGCGGCCTGCGGGTCGGCGCCGACCTCCACCCGGCCGAGCAGCGCGAACGCGTGCCCGGCCAGGGCGAACGCGCCAGCCGCGTCGACCGCGAGAGTGCCCAGGGTCGCCCGGTGCAGCGGCGAGGACGCCAACGCGCCGCCGGCGACGTGCCGCACGTCGGCGTACGCCCGGGCGTAGGCCAGTCCACGCCGCATCCCACCGGCCGCCGCGGCGGCGTTGTGCACCCGGGTCACCACGACCAGCGTCATCGCCCGGACCAGGCCGGGCACCGCCGGGTCGCCCAGCGGCAGGGCGTACGCGTCGCGCAGTCCGATCTCGGCCGTGGGCAGCGCGCGGGTGCCGAGCTTGTCCTTGAGCCGGTGCACGACGACACCCGGTGCGGGCGCCCCCGCGGCGGTCCCGTCGGCCAGCGGCGAGTCGGCCGCGTACCGAGGGACCAGGAACGGGGCGAGGACCCGGCTGCCCCGGCCGGCGCCCTCCGGACGGGCCAGCGCCACGGCCATCGCCGCGTCGGCCGCGGAGCAGAACCACTTCTCACCGGTCAGCCGCCACGAACCGTCGGCCGCCGGCCGGCCGATGGTGCTGGAACGGCCCAGGTCGGAGCCGCCCTGCGCCTCGGTCATCCACTGCCCGCTGGTGATCGCGGTACCCGGGTCGGTGGAGATCAGCCGGGGCAGCCACGCGTCGCGCACCCCGGCGTCCACGTCGGGCATGCTGAGCAGCGCCGCCGCCCCGTCGGCCATCGCCACCGGGCAGGAGAACGTGGCCGACTCCGGGCCGTACAGGTGCAGCAGGGCGTGCTGCACGACCCGGGCCGCGGCGCCCCAGGTGCCGCGCGCGTCCGGCAGGTAGGGCAGGGCGACCACCGCGTGCCGGGCCGCGGCGGCGCGTTGCGTCTGCCAGCCGGCGGAGGTGTCGATCCGGTCGACGCGGGCGCCCCACGCGTCGTAGCGGACCAGTGTGGGTGGGTGCGCCTCCGCGTCGGCGTGCGCCGCGCGCAGCGGCCCGGTGACGTCAGCCGCCAGATCGGCGAGCCGACCCTTGGCGGCGGCGTGTCCGGCGGGGCCGAGCTGACGCTCCAGCCAGGACCGCAGCAGGGCGTCACCGGCGTACGGGTCGGCGGGGGGTGGTACCGGCTGCACGAAGCGGCTCATCGATCGGCTCCCTGGCACTGCTCGGGGGTGTGCGCCGACGGTAGACGATCGGCGGGCGCCGCGAACAGGGCACGGGGAGTGCCCAGTTTTCGGCATGTCGTGCTGCGTCGCGGCGGCGTTCTCTACGGTCGGTAGTCGTGGGTGTCGGGCAGCAGTGGAGCCGGCCGGCCCGGCGGCGCCGCCCGATGCGTACCGGGTTGGTCTTCGCCGGGTTCGGTGTGGTGCTGTGCTGCGTCGGGGTGGCCGGGCTGGGCGCCTGGAACCTGCAGACCGTGCGGCAGGCAGCCGGCCCGATCCGGGAGACCGCCGACGGGTTCCTGGGCGAGATGACCGTCGGCGACACCGACGGGGCGTACGAGCGCCTGTGCAAGGACGCGCGCAGCAAGTGGAGCGCGATCGGCTTCACCAGTTGGGTGCGCACCCCGCCGATGGTCACCGATTACGAGATCACCGACGTGTCGGTGAGCACCCGTGGTGGGCGTCCGCACGGCACGGTGACAGTACGGTTGACCCGCGCCGGCGGAACCAGCGAGGAACGTCAACTGCCGGTGGTCCGTGAGGGCGGGGACTGGCGGGTGTGCGGTGACCCGTTCTGAATCACCGGCCATCGAGCCGGCGCATCGCTGGTTGTTGCGTGACCGTCGAGGGGTGGAGCCGACCGCCTCGACCGAACTCTTCTTCGACCTGGTCTTCATCTTCACCATCACCCAGTTGTCGCACTACCTGCTCGCGCACCCGAACTGGCCCGGCGCGGGACGGACCATGTTGTTGCTGGCGATGGTCTGGTTCGTCTGGGTCTACACCGCGTGGTTGACCAACTGGTTGCAGCCGGACCAGACGCCGGTGCGGGCGCTGCTGATCGCGCACATGCTGGGCAGTCTGCTGCTGTCGGCGGCGATCCCGGCGGCGTTCGCGGGCAGCGGCCTGATCTTCGCCGTGGTCTACGCGACCCTGCAGCTGAGCCGCACGGTGTTCGCGTTGTGGGCGACGCGGGGCCACCCGTTGCTGAGCGACGGCTTCCAGAAGACGCTGCCGTGGTTCGTCGGCGCGTCGGTGCTCGCCGTGATCGGCGGGCTGGTGGGCGGGGGCGCCCGGGAGGCCCTGTGGGTGACGGCGCTCGCGGTCGAGGTGATCGGTCTGTCGAGCGGGTACCCGGTGCCCGGGTTGGGCCGTAGCCGCCCCGAGCGGTGGATGGTGGAGGGTGGGCACCTGGCCCAGCGGTGTCAGGCGTTCATCCTCATCGCCCTGGGCGAGTCGGTCCTGGTCACCGGGAGCACCCTCGCGCAGCGCCTGGACCTGATGACGTCCGGGGCGTTCCTGCTGGCCTTCGCCGGTTCGGTGGCGCTGTGGTGGGTGTACTTCGCCCGTTCGGCGTCGGCCGCGCGGGACGTCATCGCCCAGGCCGGTGAGCGCACCGGCGGGCTGAGCAGGGTGGCGTTCAACTACCTGCATCCGGTGATGGTCGCCGGGATCATCGTCACGGCGGCGGGCGACGAGCGGCTGCTGCGCGAGCCGGGCGCGCCGACCAGCACGGTCACCGCGCTGTTCACCCTCGGCGGTCCGGCGCTGTTCCTCGCCGGGCACGCGGCCTTCATGGCGGTGCTGTGGCAGACCCTGCCGACCAGCCGGATCGTGGCGTCGGCGCTCCTGCTGGCGCTCGTACCGGTGGGCGTGAAGCTGGACGCACCGGTGGCGGTCTGCGCGGCGGCGGCGTTGGTGGTGACCGTCGCGGCGATCGTCGCCGACCGGCGGCGACCCCCCGGGCGTTGAGCAGCCACCGTGCCGGACGGGGCACGCCTTCCCGCGATCTTGCACTTGCTGCCTCGACGAAGGGGATACCCCGCGCATATCGGCGACCGAAACTGCAAGATCGGCGCGGCGGCGGCGGGGGGCGGCGGCCGGAGGGCTTTCAGGCGCGGGGGCCGAGGTCGCCCGAGCGGTAGTGCCGCCGGCAGAGCACCTGGTAGCGCACGTCGGCGGTGTCGACGGTGTCGCCGATGACGACCTGCGCGCCCTCGCGGACCACCCGACCGTCGAGCACCCGCGCGTTGAGCAGCCCTTCCCGGCCGCACCAGCAGAGCACCTCGACCTGGATGCGGGCCACCTCGTCGGCCAGCTCGAACAGCCGCTGCGCGGCGGGGAACAGGCAGGACCGGAAGTCGGTGGCCAGGCCGAAGGCGAACACGTCGACGTCGTAGCTGTCGACCAGCTCGGCCATCTGCTCGACGTGTTCGACGGTGTAGAAGCACGCCTCGTCGCAGATCAGGTAGTCGACGCGTTCCCCGTCGGCCCACCGGCCCCGGACCAGGGCCCGCAGGTCCAGGTCGTCGGTGACCTCGATCGCCTCGTGAGCGAGGCCGATGCGGGTGGTGACCTGAGGGCCCAGTGAACGGTCGATCCGGGTGGTGACCAGCCCACGGCGGCCCTGCCGGGCGTGGTTGTAGTTCATCTGCAGCGCCATCGTGGACTTGCCGCAGTCCATCGGCCCCCAGAAGAACTTCAACGCGGCGGCGTGCAGGGGACGCCCGTCGAGCCCGCGCGCCGCCGCGCACCCGGTCGCGCCGTGGTGCGGGCCGGCGAGCGGGTGGGCGAGGCAGGTCGGGGTGGTGGCGTCGTCTGTCACGGTCGGGCAGCCTATCTGATCGACCGGCGCCGATAAGCCTGGTCAGAGCACCTTGGGTGGCGTGTTCCCGGCGGCGAGGATGGCCCGGCGGATCGGCACGGCGGCGAGCAGGAGGAAACCGACCACGAAGAAGATCAGCAGTGAGACCAGGCCCACCCGGTAGGAGGCGGTGAGCTGGAACACCAGGCCGAACGCGAGCGGCCCGAGCCAGCTGGTGCCCTTGTCGCTGATCTCGTAGAAGCCGTAGTACTCACCCTCCTTGCCCGCCGGGATGAGCTGGCTGAACAGCGACCGGCTCAGCGCCTGACTGCCGCCCAGGACGAGGCCGATGGCCGCGCCGAGGATCATGAACGGCAGCGGCGCCTCGGCGGGCAGCCGGAACGCGGCGATGATCACACCGGTCCAGAGGACCAGGCTGAGCAGCACCGTCTTCCAGGCACCGATGCGTCGGGCCAGCGCGCCGAGGCTCAGTGCGCCGCCGAAGGCGAGGAACTGCACCAGCAGGATGGTGACGATCAGGGTGCTCTGCTCCAGCCGCAGCTCCTCGGTGCCGTACTGGCTGGCGAGGGTGATGACGGTCTGGATGCCGTCGTTGTAGACCAGGAACGCGAGCAGGAAGAACAGGGTCAGCGGGTACGCCTTGACCTCCCGCAGGGTGCGTCCGAGCTGCCGGAACCCGTCGGTGAGCACGTTGCCGCCGGCGACCAGCGCCGCGGCGGTAGGGCGTTCGCGCAGCCATCGCAGCGGCACCAGGGTGAACGCGGCCCACCACACACCGGCCGACACGATCGACCAGCGGGCCAGGTCCAGGGTGCGCTGCGGGTTGTCGTCCTCGCTGAACAGGGTGACCGCGACCAGGTTGAACGCCAACAGCAGGCCGCCGCCGAGGTAGCCCAACGCCCAGCCGCGGCTGGAGATGCCGTCACGCTCGTCGGGCCCGCCGAGCTGCGGCAGGAACGAGTTGTACACCACGACGGCCGCGCCGAAGGCGATGTTGGCGACCAGGAACAGCGCCCCACCGAGCAGGTACCGGTCGCCGGTGACGAAGGCCATCAGGATGGTTGCGCCGGCGCCGGTGAACGCGGCGCCGCCCAGCAGCCGCTTTTTGTGGGCCGACCGGTCGGCGATCGCGCCGATCACCGGCAGCACGAACACGGTGAGGAGCACCGAGAGCGAGATCAGGTACGGGAAGTAGGAGCCGGTGGCGACCTTGATGCCCAGCGGGTGCACGTACCCGTCGCAGTCGTCCGCGCCGAGCTGACAGCCGGCGGCCAGCTCGGTGACGGTGGTCAGGAACGGGCCGAGGAAGACCGTGACCACGGTCGTCTGGAAGGCCGAGTTGGCCCAGTCGTAGATGTACCAGCCGCTGCGCTCGCGGCGGGTGCTCGCCGGGGGCGGGGTCTCGTCCACCGTGGAGGTCACGGTCTCGGCCATCGGGGGGTCCTTCGCCGGTCAGGCGGCCCAGTGGCCGCGGCTGCGGTAGACGTCGCGCAGCACGCCGACGTGATCGGTCATGATGCCATCCACACCACGATCGAGTAAGTCGTGCATCTGGCCGGGGTCGTCGATCGTCCAAACGTGCACCTGGAGGCCCAGCCGATGGCAGTAGTCGAGGAAGCGGCGGTCCACCACCGGCACCCGCCCGTAGCGGGGCGGCACCTGCGCGGCGACCACCGACGGGGGTAGCCGCAGGGGGCGGCCGTGCAGCGAGGCCAGCTTCAGCCGGGCCACCCCGCGCATGCCCAGGCTGGTGGCGACCCGCCCGTTGGTGAGCGCGCGCAGCCGGGTCAGCCGGGCGTCGCTGAACGAGGCGAGCAGCACCCGGTCCGCGGCGCCCGCCCTGGTCACGGTGGCCACCGTCGGCTCGACGCCGCCGTCGGCCTTCACGTCGATGTTGAAGCGGACCTGCGGCCAGGCGTCCAGCACCTCGTCGAGCCGGGGTACGACGGCAGCCCCGCCGACCCGTACGGAGGTGAGGTCGGCCCAGCTCATGTCGGCGATGCGCCCCGCCTCACCGGTGACCCGGCGCAGCGTCGCGTCGTGGAAGATCACCGCCACCCCGTCGGCGGTGGCGTGCACGTCGGTCTCCACGTACCGGTAGCCCAGCCCGACGGCACGGGCGAACGCCTCGGTGGTGTTCTCGTCACCCTCGGCGGCGCCGCCGCGGTGGGCGAACGCCAGCGGCGGCGGCGCGTCGAGGTAGGCGGGACGCAGGTGCACGCAGCGCAGTATGCCCTCAGTTGGTGGACGGCGGATGACGGACCACCGGAATTTGGTTGATCTTCAGGCGATCCAACTGCCGGTCATGGTGGCCACCGCCGCGCCGTCGAGGTCGGCGAGCTTGACGCCGACGAACTGGCGGGCCGTGTCCGAGGTCTGCACCCGGACCGGCGGCGCCGGGTCGGTCAGGGTGGCCACCACCACGGCGGCGGCGTCGGCCGAGGACTGCGCGGCCGCGAAGGCCTTCCCGGTGCGGGCCAGGTACGCGCGCAGCGCGGGCCCGTACACGCCGGCTTCGGCGACGGCGGTGTCCCGGTCGACGCCGATGTTGGCGACGAACTCGCTGGCCACCGCGCCCGGCTCGACGAGGGTGACCCGTACGCCGGTGGTGGCGGCGAGCGGGGCGAGGGCCTCGAGGTAGCCCTCGACGGCGAACTTCGCCGCGCAGTACGCCTCGTTGAACGGCTGCCCGACGATCCCACCGACGCTGGAGACGGCGATCAGCCGCCCCCGGCTGGCCCGCAGGTGCGGCAGGGCGGCCCGGCTGACGTGCAGGACGCCGAAGAAGTTGACCTCCATGACCGCCCGGATGTCGTCGACGGTCTCCTGTTCCAGGGTGCCCAGGTGCCCGGCGCCGGCGTTGTTGATGACCGCGTCGAGCCGCCCGTACTCGCTGACCACCGTCTCGACGACGGCGTCGACCGCGGCGGGTTCGGTGACGTCGAGGCGGCGTACGTCGATGAGGTCGGCGACCCCGGCGGCGTCGGCGGCGGCGCGCAGCCGGTCGGAGCGGCCCACGTCGCGCATGGTGGCCACGGTCCGCCAGCCGGCGCGCGCGCAGCCGAGCGCGATCTCCAGGCCGATGCCGGTGGACGTGCCGGTGATCAGCACTGTCTGCTCGCTCATGAGTCTCCCGCTTTCGTGATGGGCCGCTTCGGGCAGAGTCTCATCGTTCGAGTGCACTCGAGGTCAAATTCCAGGTCAGCGTCCCAGGAGCCGCAGCGTCTCGTCCCAGAGGCGGTCGGCGTCCTTCTCGTTCAGGGCGTACGGGAGCACGCCGCTCCTGCCGTCGGTCCGCTCGGCGATGAGGACGGCCTCGTTCGCGTCCTCGAAGTAGCGTCCGGTCACGGCGTCGACCTCGGGGGAGGCGGCCAGCAGGACCGAGGTGGCCGCGCCCTGCTGCGGGGTCTTCCAGCCCGGCGGCACCCGCAGGCGGTGCCCTGCTCGTCCACCGCGCCGACCCAGCGCAGGTGGGTCAGCCTGCGGCGCGGTGGATCAGCCGGAGGGACCGGCGGATCCGGTCGCGAAACTCCTTGCGGGTGGCCGAGGTCGACTTCCAGGTCAGCGCGGCGGAGAAGATCAGCTCCACGATGTCGTCCGCGCTCAACCCACCGTCGAGCAGGCCGGGCGGGGCGAGGTCGTCGATGTGGACGCGTAGAGCCGCTCGAGCCCGGTCCTGGTAGTCGGAGAACATCGTGCCCAGTTGGGGTTCGCTGTTCTCCAGCAACTCGTTGAGGTCGCGGGCCACCTGGGTGTCGATGTACGGGCCCATCAGCGCGTCCAGCCCCGCGACGATCCGTTGGTCGAAACTCACCGTCTGGTCGGCGAGGTGCGCCTCCATGGCCCGCTGGGCGCGGTCCAGGACGTCGTGCATGGTGGCGCGGTACAGCTGCTCCTTGTTGGGGAACAGGAGGTACAGGCCGGGCCGGGAGATGCCGGCGGCCTTGGCGACCGCCTCCATCGACGTCTTCTGGAACCCGTAGCGCCCGAACACCCCCACCGCCGCCGCGAGGACGGCAGCGCGCTTCGGATCCGCGGACTCCATCTCCAGGCTGCTCACGTTAGACAGCTTAGACAGATTCTCGAAGGTTGTCTAACGTGTCAGGGTCAGGTCGGCCGGCGGCGGTGGGTGCGACTGGGGTCGGCCGGGCGGCTCGGATCGACGTGCCGGGGCCGGTCGGGCTCGTCGGGGCGCAACGGCGCGAGGGTGTCGGTGAGCGCGTCGACGATGCGGTCGGTGACCCGGCGGGCGGCGCCGGGGCTACCGGCGGTCACCTCGCCCAGGTCGACGGGCGCGCCGAAGTGCACCCGGATCACCGGGCGGCGCCACAACGCGCGGGCGATGCCGCGCAGCATTCCCCGAGGGGCCCGGTAGGGCAGCACCTCGTGGGCGCCCCACTGGGCGACCGGGACGACCGGCGCCGCGCAGGCCAGGGCGAGTCGGGCCACGCCGGTCTTGCCGCGTTCGGGCCACATGCCGGGGTCCAGGCCGATGCGCCCCTCCGGGTAGATGAGGATCACCGAGCCGCCGGCCACGGCGGTGGCGGCGTCGTCGAGAGCCCGGTGTACGGCGCTGGTGCCCCGGTCGACGCGGATGTGCCCGGCGTGGCGCATGGCGGCGCCGAACAGCGGGACGCGGAACAGCCCCGCGGTCGCCATGATCCGCGGGGCGATGCCGAGGGTCTGGCAGGCGGCGGCCATCACCACCGGGTCGAACGGGCTGATGTGATTGGCGGCCAGCACCAGCGGTCCGCGGCGCAGGTGCGCGGGGACGTCGCCGGTGACCTCGAGGCGGGCCAGCAGGCCGACCAGGCCCCGCATCAGCAGGAGGGCGGCGCGCCAGATCAGCGGCGGCTGCCAGTGCGTGGTGTTCATCAGCGCGCCATCGTCGCACGCGGCGGCGGGGCCACGAGGGCGGGTGGGGGAGCTGGGGTGATCAGAGTCATGGGTCCCGCGCCGATGCGGGCCACACCTCTTTCTACGACGAGCAGTAGTATTTACTACGTCTCGTAGTACAGATGGCTGGGGGTTTCGAGTGGACGCGTTGGATGTCGCCCGCTGGCAGTTCGGTGTCACCACCGTCTACCACTTTCTCTTCGTCCCGCTGACCATCGGCCTGTCCGTGCTGGTGGCCATCCTGCAGACGCTCTGGCACCGCACCGGCAACGAGCGCTACCTCAAGCTCACCAAGTTCTACGGCAAGCTCTTCCTGATCAACTTCGCGATGGGCGTGGTCACCGGCATCGTGCAGGAGTTCCAGTTCGGCATGAACTGGAGCGACTACTCGCGCTTCGTCGGCGACGTCTTCGGAGCCCCCCTCGCCATCGAGGCGCTGGTCGCCTTCTTCCTCGAATCCACCTTCATCGGTCTGTGGATCTTCGGCTGGGACCGGCTGCCCAAGCGCGCGCACCTGGCCAGCATCTGGGCTGCCGCCATCGGCACCAACCTCAGCGCGTACTTCATCCTCGCCGCGAACTCGTTCATGCAGAACCCGGTGGGCTACCGGATCAACCCGGACACCGGCCGCGCCGAGCTGACCGACTTCCCGGCCGTGCTGACCAACAAGGTGGCCCTGATCACCTTCCCGCACACCCTGGCCGGGTCGTTCCTGGTCGCCGGCTCGGTGGTCGTCGCCGTCGGCCTGTGGCACGTGATCCGCAACCGCGACTCCGCCGACGCCGGCGCGTACCGCTTTGCCACGAAGTTCGGCTCCTGGGTGGTCCTGGTCGCCTCCGCCGCCGTGCTGTTCACCGGCGACATCCAAGGCAAGATCATGACCGACGTGCAGCCGATGAAGATGGCCGCCGCCGAGGGCCTCTACACCACCGAGAGCCCCGCCTCGTTCTCCGTGCTGACCGTCGGCAGCCTGGACGGCAGCCGCGAGGTCTTCGCCATCAAGATCCCGTACCTGCTGTCGTACCTGGGCACCGGTGACCCCAAGGGCACCGTGCAGGGCATCAACGACCTCCAGGCCCAGTACGCCACCCAGTACGGCGCCGGCAGCTACACCCCGATCATCCCGGTCACCTACTGGAGCTTCCGCTTCATGATCGCGTTCGGGATGGCCGCCGGCGCGATCGCCCTGCTGGTGCTCTGGAGCCAGCGCAAGGGCCGCACCCCGAGCAGCAAGTGGCTGTTGCGCGCCGGCCTGGCCATGCCCGTGCTCCCGCTGCTGGCCAACTCCTTCGGCTGGATCTTCACCGAGATGGGTCGCCAGCCGTGGATCGTCTTCGGCGAGATGCTCACCCGCAACGGCGTCTCCCGCAGCGTCTCGCTGGCCGAGGTCCTCACCTCGTTCACCGCGTTCACCCTGATCTACGCCACCCTCGCCGTGATCGAGGTCAAACTCCTGCTGCGCTACGCCCGCAGCGGCGTACCCGACGTCACCGAGACACCCCCGACCGACGACACCGACGACGCCGAGCGTCCGCTCGCCTTCGCCTACTGAGCACCGGAGCCTGCCGTGGACCTCACCACCATCTGGTTTCTCCTCGTCGCCGTACTGTTCACCGGCTACTTCATCCTGGAGGGCTTTGACTTCGGCGTCGGCATGCTGCTGCCCGTACTCGGCCGCGACGACCGTGAACGCCGAGTCCTGATCAACACCATCGGCCCGGTCTGGGACGGCAACGAGGTGTGGCTGATCACGGCCGGCGGCGCCATGTTCGCCGCCTTCCCCGAGTGGTACGCCACCCTCTTCTCCGGCTTTTATTTGCCGCTGCTGCTGATCCTGCTGGCCCTGATCGTCCGTGGCGTGGCCTTCGAGTACCGGCACAAGCGCCCCGAGGCGTCCTGGAAGCGCCGCTGGGACGCGGCGATCATCGTCGGCTCGCTGCTGCCGGCGATCCTGTGGGGCGTCGCCTTCGCCAACATCCTGCGCGGCGTGCCGCTGAACGCCGACCACGAGTACGTCGGCGGCCTGCTCGACCTGCTGCACCCGTACGCTCTGCTGGGCGGCGCGACCACCCTCGCGCTGTTCCTCACCCACGGCGCGGTGTTCATCGCGCTG
Organism: Micromonospora sp. CPCC 205539; assembly: GCF_036906815.1. Lineage (NCBI taxonomy): Bacteria > Bacillati > Actinomycetota > Actinomycetes > Micromonosporales > Micromonosporaceae > Micromonospora > Micromonospora sp. CPCC 205539. Next base: position 51,707 of record NZ_JBAKHW010000031.1, read on the forward strand.
AAGACCACCGGCGACATCCGCCAGCGCGCCAGCGCCCTCGCCGTACGCGTCGGCGTCGGCACCGCCGTGCTCGCGGTGGCGTTCCTGTCCTGGACGTTGAGCATCCGCTCCAGCACGGTCGCCGTCGTGCTCGCCGTCGCCGCGGCCCTCGCCCTGCTCGGTGGCCTCGCCGCCGCCCGGGTACGCCGGGAGGGCTGGGCGTTCACCGGCACCGCCGTGGCGATCGGCCTGGCCGTGGCGACCCTGTTCGCCGCGTTGTTCCCGAACGTGCTGCCCAGCACGCTGGACGCGGCGGGCACGCTGACCGCCACCAACGCCGCCTCCACCCCGTACACCCTGAAGATCATGACGTGGGTGGCGGTGATCTTCACCCCGATCGTGCTGGCCTACCAGGGCTGGACCTACTGGGTGTTCCGCAAGCGCATCGGCGTAGCCAACATCCCCCAGCACTAACCCCCGCTCGCCCCCGCCCCCGTCCCCGCCCTCGTCCGCTCCCGCCGATCTTGCACTTTCGGTCGCCGACATGCACGAAATGCCCGCTATGCCGCGACAAAAAGTGCAAGATCGCGCGCCGGTCCCGTCGATCATGTAGTTGTGGTGCCCGGATTGGCGTCATAGCGGGTGCTTTGTTGCCCACCACAACTCCGTGATCGACGGGGGAGGAGGGCGGGCGGGGGCGGGAGGGAGGAAGAGGCGGGGGCGGGAGGGAGAGCCGGGGGCACGCCGGTTTTTGGCTGGCCGTTAATCGGCGGTTGGGGCGGACGGTGTCCCGCTACGGTGTGCCGATGCCCGCCACCGTGCTCGTACGTGAACTCACCGCCGACGACCTCGACGCCGCCTGGGATCTGGGCCGGTTCGCGTTCGGCTCCGACTCCCAGCGTCCCCCGCAGGCGAGCGTCGAGGCGCCCGGCCGGACCCGTTACGGCGCGTTCGACGACACCGGTCGGCTCGTTGGCAAGGCCGTCGACCTGCACCACGACCAGTGGTGGTCCGGGCGAGCGGTGCCGGCCGCCGACGTGGCCGGAGTAGCCGTCGCGCCGGAGGCCCGGGGCCGGGGCGTGGCACGCGCCATGCTCACCGCCCTCCTGCGGGGCGCCCACGAGCGGGGGGCGGCGATCAGCGCGCTCTACCCGACCGTCGCCGCACCGTACCGGGCCTGCGGGTGGGAGACCGCCGGTGTGCTGCGCACCGTCAATCTGGCCACCGCCGCGCTGCCCCGACACCGGCCCGCCGCGCGTCTGGCCGTCCGCGCCGGCACGCCCGCCGACCTGCCCGCCGTCGCCGCCCTGTACGAGCGGGTCACCCGGCACCGCAACGGCATGCTGACCCGCCGCGGCGAGCTGTTCGACGCCCCCGACCGTGGCCTGCCCGGCGACGGGCTCACCCTCGTCGAGGACGACGGCGACCTGGTCGGCTACGCCACCTGGCGGCGGGGCCTCGGCTACGGGGCCGACTCGGTGCTCACCGTCGACGAGGCCCTGGCCGTCACGGCCGAGGCCGCCCGGGAACTCGTCGGGGTGCTCGGCAGTTGGGCCAGCGTCGCACCGACCCTGCGGCTGTGCCCGCTCGACGGTGACGCGGTCAGCGCCCACCTGCCGCTGGAGTCGGCCCGCGAGCACGAACGGGACCTGTGGATGCACCGGCCGGTCGACGTCGCCCACGCGGTGGGCGCCCGCGGGTGGCCCGCCCACGTCCGGGGCGCCGTCGACTTTCACCTCACCGACCCGCTTGCCGAGTGGAACACCGGCACCTGGCGGTTGGCCGTCGCCGACGGCGCCGCCGAGCTGACCCGGGTCAGCGGCGAGGCAGACCTGCGGCTGGAGGTACGCGGCTTCGCCCTGCTCTACGCCGGAGCCGCGCACGCCCGCTCGGTCGCGCAGGCCGGCCTGCTGCACCACAGCCCGGATGTCGACCCGGCCGCGCTTGACCTTCTGGGCGCCGGAGGGCCGGCGCACCTGCTCGACTACTTCTGACCGACGGCGGGACGCCGCCAACCATTACAGTCTGCCGGTGGAGATCTTGACGCAGATCCGCTCCGACGCCGTCGTGGAGCGACTGCTCTGCCACCCTCATCTTGCGCTGGTGGCCGGTTGGGACGCCGACCGTCCGGCGATCCGGATCTGGGAGTTCGGGGACGGGCAGCTGCGCGAGTTCGCGACCGTCGGCGCGGACTGCGCCGTCTACGGCGACGACGACCGGTTCGAGCGGACACCCTCGGCTACCTGGTTGAAAATCCAGGCCGCTATGAACCAGCTCACCTGAGCGGTTGCTGCACCGGGGCGGTTGCTGCACCGGGGCCGCCGACCTACCCGAAGCCGCCTTTGACGACCTGGCCGGCCGAGGGCTCGTGGTGCCTGCCCCCGACCCGGCCGATCGCCGACACCGCGCGCCTCAGCGGGCCTCGCGCAGCTCCGCCAGCCGTGCCTCGATCTCGGCCAACTCCGCGCGCAGCTTGTCCGCCTGCTGCTCCGCCTCGGCCCGCTCGGTGCCCAGGATCTGCTCCACCGCCTCCTGCACCCCCGGCACGTCGACCAACGCCACCATCTTCAACGCCTCCGCCGGCTTCACGACGTACGGCTTCGCGAGCGCCTTGGCGCCCTGCTGCGCGGCGACGGTCCACTCACCTTCGGCGTACGCCAGGGTGACCGTGAGGCCCGCGGGCCCCTTCGGCTTCACGGCCTTGACCGCCCGCCGCGCCGGCGGCTTCTCCGTCTGCTCCACCTTCGGCTCCTCCTGTCGCTGCGCGGATACCCGCGGCGTGTCCAACACGAACTCCGGCGCGGCCACCACGGGCGGCTCGGGCTCGGGCTCCGGCTTCGGCTCCGGCGCCCGGCGGCCAGCGCCCTTGGGCGCCACCGCCAGATCCGCCGGGGCGAACGGCAACTCGTCGCGGCCGAAACGCACCACCACGAACTCGTCCGACACCTCGGGATCGGTCAGCTCGGTCACCTGACCGACCTGACCGGCGATCTGCCCCGCCGAGGCGGTGAACACCACCCTGGGTCGGCGGCCCGCCGCCAACGCCTCCCGCAGGCTCTGCACCTCGTCAGTGGACAAACCCTGGCCGGCATCCATCAGAACCCTCTTCCGTACACCTGTTTGATTGCTGTCTTGATATCAGCCGGCTGCGACAGCCGCCGCAGGGGGCCGGCGCCCGCTCAGCCGCCCAGCGCCCGCAGTGCCCGATCCGCGTGCTCGTTCATGCTGACCTCGCTGTGGATCACCTCGATGACCCGCCGGTCCGTGCCGATCACGAACGTCATCCGCTTCATGCTCAACGGCCCCAACGGCAGCCGACGCTTCACCCCGAGCTGCTGCGCCACCACGCCGTCCGGGTCGGACAGCAGCGGGTAGTCGAAGCCGTTGAGCCGGGAGAACTCCGCCTGCTTCGCCACCGAGTCCCGGCTGATGCCCACCCGGGTCGCGCCCAGCGCCGCGAACTCCGCCGCCAGGTCCCGGAAGTGGCAGCTCTCCGCCGTGCACCCCCGGGTCATCGCGGCCGGGTAGAAGAACAGCACCACCGGCCCGTCCGCCAGGAGCTCCGAGAGCCGACGGGGCGTGCCCGTCTCGTCCGGCAGCTCGAAATCCTCGACCAGGTCCCCGACACCCACATCCGCCACCGCGCACCTCCGTTGTCCGATCCGACGCGCGGTGAGCGTAAGCGATCAGGCCCAGAGCGCCGCCACCTCGTCCACCACCACGGCGGCCTGCGCCCGCCCCGCCCGGGCCGCTCCCGCCCGCCGCGCCGGGTCCAGCACGTTGCGGCCGATCGCCGCCCGTGCCGCCGCGTCGGGCGCCACCACCGCCACCCGCGCCCCGTCCGCCCGCAACTGCGCCACCTGCGCCGACAACCGCGGCATCGGCCCGAACGCGGCCGTCGTCGGCGCGAGGACCACCACCCGCCGCGCTCCCGCCGCCAGGTCCGCGTTCACCGCCGAGCGCATCCCGCCGTCGACGAAGCGACGCGCGCCGATCGTCACCGGCGGCCACACTCCGGGCACCGCGCAGCTGGCCCCCACCGCGTCCACCAACGACACTCCGCTGTCGCCGTCGAACACCACGAACTCGCCGGAGGCCGCGTCCACCGCCGTCACCCGCAACCGCTGCGGCCACTCCCGCGCCAGCAGCCGGGCCTCGATCACCGCGCGCCGCGACGCCTCCGACGGGGTACGCGCCGCCACCGCCATCGCCCCGATGCGCGCCCGTGCCCGCGCCGCATCTCGGGTACGACCACCGGCCCACGCCAACCGGGCCAGCACCGACCACCCCAGTCGCGCCGCCACCTCACTCGTCGGCGGCGCCAACTGGGCCTCGTACAACTGCTCCACCGGCGCCCCCGAGCAGACCTGCGCGCCCACCACCGAGCCCGCCGACGTGCCCACCACGAGGTCCGCGCCGGACAGCGCCACACCCCGCTCGGCCAGGCCGGCCAGCAGCCCCAGCTCCCAGGCCACCCCCGTCACCCCGCCGCCACCGAGCACCAAAGCCCGCTCCATGTGACCCTCCTCTCGACGACCGACCCGCGCCGGTCACGGTAGCGTCGGCGCGTCCAGTGCGCAGCCACCGATTTTCAGGAGCGCGGCATCGTGGCACCCGTCACCGTCGTCACCGGCGGCGGCCGCGGCATCGGCGCGGCCACCGCCCGCCGTCTCGCCGAGGCCGGCCACCACATCGCCCTGTGTTACCGCCGCGACCACACCGCGGCCGGCGCCGTCCTGGCCGACCTGCACGCCGCCGGTCGGCAGGCCATCGCGGTACGCGCCGACACCACCGACCCCGACCAGGTCGACGCCCTCTTCGAGGCCGCCGCCCAGCTCGGCCCGCTCACCGGCCTGGTCAACAACGCCGGAGTCACCAGCCCCATCGGGCCCTTCACCGAGCTGCGCGTCGAGGACCTGCGTCGGGTCGTCGACGTCAACCTCGTCGGCTACGTCCTCTGCGCCCAACAGGCCGCCCGCCGGATGACCGACGGCGGCGCCATCGTCAACGTGTCCTCGGCCGCGGCCACCCTCGGCAGTCCGGGGGAGTACGTCCACTACGCCGCCGTCAAGGCCGCCACCGACACCCTCACCGTCGGACTGGCCAAGGAACTCGCCCCGCGTGGCATCCGGGTCAACGCGGTCGCCCCGGGCATCGTGCGCACCGACATCCACGCCGACTCCGGCGTACCTGACCGTGCCGACTCTGCCGCCGGCCGCATTCCGCTCGGCCGCGCCGGTGAGCCCGACGAGATCGCCGCCGCCATCGCCTGGCTGCTCGGTCCGGAAGCCTCCTACGCCACCGGGACGGTGCTGCGGGTCGCCGGCGGCCTCTGATCCCGCACCCGCGGGGCCGGAGGCCGCCGGAGCGGGGTCACTGGGTGAACAGCTTCGCCGCCGTGAGGACCGTCTGCACCACCCCGTAACCGAGCAACGCGGCCACCACCAACCACGAGATCCACAACCGGGCCTGCTGCCCCGTACGGCCGTTGTCGCTCATCGGGTGCCACTCCTCTCCGCCGCCACCGGCGCCGTGCCCTCGTCCGTGTCGCCGGTCGGCTCGTGGAACCGTTCCGGCACCGGCCGGATCAGCAGGTTCGCCACGAAGCCCACCGCCAGCACCCCGACCATCGTGAACAGCGCGGGCCGGTACGCCGCCGCCGTCAACGTGCCCGGCTTGCCCTGCGCGTCGAGGAACCCGTTGACGATCAGCGGACCGGCGATCCCCGCCGCCGACCACGCGGTCAGCAGACGACCGTGGATCGCGCCCACCTGGAAAGTGCCGAACAGGTCCCGCAGGTACGCCGGCACCGTGGCGAAGCCGCCGCCGTAGAACGACAGGATGACGCACGCCAACAGCACGAACAGCGCCGTTGCCGTCTGCCCGACCAGGGCCAGCAGCGCGTACAGCACCATGCCCACGCCCAGGTAGACCAGGTAGATCGGTTTACGCCCGAGCACGTCCGAGGTGGACGACCAGACGAACCGGCCCGCCATGTTGAACAGCGACAGCAGACCGACGAACCCGCCGGCCGCCGCCACCGACACCGCTGAGGTGCCGTTGTCCCGGAAGAAGTCCTGGATCATCGGGCTGGCCTGCTCCAGGATCCCGATACCGGCGGTCACGTTGCAGAACAGCACCACCCACAGCAGCCAGAACGACCGGGTCCTCACCGCGTTCGCCGCCGACACGTGCGCCGTGGTGACCAGCGGCTTCGCCGCGACCGTCGCCGGGTCGAAGCCGGCCGGACGCCAGTCCGGCGCCGGCACCCGAACGTTCACCGCCCCGAACATCATGATCACGAAGTAGCCGATGCCGAGCGTCACGAACAGCCACACCAGCGCGCTGCCCGACGCCGTCGACCCCGCGTTGGCCGGGTCGTAGCCCGGGTCGTAGAACGACAGCAGCTGCCGCGACAGCGGTGAGGCCACCATCGCCCCACCGCCGAAGCCCATGATGGCCAGACCGGTGGCCAGGCCGGGCCGGTCCGGGAACCACTTGATCAGTGTGGAGACGGGGGAGATGTACCCGATACCCAGACCGATGCCGCCGAGCAGCCCGTAGCCCAGGTAGAGCAGCCACAACTGCTGGGTGGCGATGCCCAGCGAGCCCACCAGGAAACCCGTCGCCCAGAAGCAGGCCGAGACGAACATCGCCTTGCGCGGTCCGTTCGCCTCCACCCAGGTCCCGGCGACCGCCGCCGACAGACCGAGCATCACGATCGCGATGCTGAAGATCACCCCGATCGCGGTCTGGCTGGTGTCGAAGTGGGCGATCAGCGAGTTCTTGTAGACGCTGGTCGCGTAGACCTGACCGATGCAGAGGTGGATGGCCAACGCCGCCGGCGGGATGAGCCACCGGCTGTACCCGGGCGGCGCGACGGTGTGCTGACGATCGAGCGCGGACAGCATGAGCTGTTTCCTCCCCGAGGTGGACGGAGAACGTCCTCACAATCTGCCCACACCACCCGGAAGCGGCAAAGCCCACGGTCGCTGGACGGTCGATGTGATGAGCTGAGCGGTCACTCAGCGCACGCTCGGGTGCGGGGGTGGTGAGAGGGCTACCGGGCGGGTGCCGGGCAGGTCGACGTCCCGAACTACTCGACGGCGGGCGCGGGTGTCGCCGGCGTCGCGCCATCCTCGTCGGCGCGGCGCATCGCCCGCGGCAGTCGCAGCGCGACGACACCGGTGGCCACCAGGCCGCCGACGCCCGCGACTATCAGGGTCACGGGGGCGGAGGTCGCGTCCAGCAGGAGACCGCCGGCGATGTAGGAGGTCGCGGCGGCGACCCCGATCGCGCCGTACAGGTTGCCGAAGACCCTGCCGAGCATGCCCGCGGGAACCGTACGTTGCAGCAGCGTGCTCGAGGCGACGTCCATGGCGGCCAACCCCAACCCACGGATGGCCTGCAGGGCGATCGCGGCGGCGACGGCCCAGGCGAGCCCGGTCAGCAGGTTACCGACACTGCTGACCGCGAAGCCCAGTATCAGCAGCAGCGACATCGACGCCCGCGTGCCCCACCGGGACAACATGGCGTAACCGACCACAAGGCCGAGGCCGACCGCGCCCAGCAGGAGCCCGACCGCGGAATTACCAGCCTGGAAGGTTTCCTGCGCCAGCAGCACCAGCGCCACGTCATCGACCCCGTTGAACGCGACCACCGCGGTGAAGCCAAGGAAGATCACCCGAACCGTCGGAATGCTCAACAGATAGCCGATGCCCGCTCGGGCCTGTCGCAGCAGAGACGGCTGGCGCCCATCGCCGGTCACCGCCGGCAGTGCGGGGAGCGTGGCGAGCAGCACGGCCGAGACCAGGAACGACACGGCGTCGACGAGCAGCAGACCACGCACCCCGATCAACGGGAACAGGGCCGCGGCGATCAGCGGGCCGAACGCCTCTGCCGCGTTGGCGCCGAACCCGACGGTGGAGTTGGCGGTCTCCAGGTCGCGATCAACCACCAGTGCGGGCACCGCCGCCCGAGACGCCGGTTGGAAGATCTGCGACGCGGTGGCGCGGATCGCGACGAGGGCCAGCAGCACCGGCAGCGGGGGCAGGGTCAGCACGATCACCAGCAGGACCACAGCTTGGATGAGTTCGCAGACGATCATCAGCCGCCGGAGATCGAGCCGATCAGCCAATGCGCCGGTGAAGGGTCCCAACAGGGATGGAGCGAAATCCCCGACAAGCAACAGCAGGGAGATCGCCAGCGCCTGGCCTGTCGTCTCGGAGACGTGGAACATGAGCGCGACGAGGCCGAGGGAATCGCCTGCGTACGAGACGACCCGCGCCGAGAAGAGGGTTCGGAAGGGCCCGTCGCGGCGGAGCAGCTGGGTTGGCCGTAGCGATTCGGCCCCTGCCGTGGTGGCCGCCCCGCCTGCCATGTCGAATCTCCTCTGATCTCCGATCAGGCTCGTCCGCGCCCGAGGTCGTCGAGCGTGCCGTGCATCCGGTCACGGTCGGCAGGCAGATGCCTCCCACGCCACGACGATGAGCCATGGTGGCGGGCGGGACCAGTCAATTACCGGGCAGCTACCCAGGTGCGGGGGCCTCGGAGTTCCCGCTGAACGGAGATCGACTCCGTTTCACCGATATCGGGGTGTCATCGAGCGCCGGACATCCCCGTGTCGGTGATCTGGTGTCGATCACGCCCACCGCGACGCCCGGTCGTGCGCGAACCGCGCCGAGCGCGTCGAACGTCCGCGGCCCGGCTGGGTGCGTCGTACGGCCACCACGCCCAGCGTTCCGCGGGCTGAGTCCGGCGGGTTACTGAGCGGCCCGCCAGAGCCAGTTGCGTCGGTCGTAGAGCGGCGTGAGGCCGGCGCGGAGCATGTTGTTCAGCGACGTGTTGGACGAGCCGGGTTCGGGTCGGCCCGTCTCGGCGGTGACCCACCGGCAGCCGGCGGCCACCGCGGCCGCCGCTCGGGCGGCCAGCAGCGCCGACTGCGCCCCCCGGCCCCGGTGCGCCGGCAGGGTCGAGGCGGCGTTGAGCGCGCCGACCTCGCCATGGACGAACAGGTTGGCGCCGGCGACCATCTCCGCGCCGTCCCAGGCGGCGTACGGGCGGAAGCGGGGATCGGTGACGCTGGCGGCCAGCATCGCGCCGAGACCCTCCTCGGGCATGCCGAAGCCGCGCAGCACCACCGAGGCCCACTGGTCGGCGAACTCGGCGGTGACCGGGCCGACGCGAAGCTCCGTACGACCGGGCTGGATCGCGTCGGCCTCGGCGGCGAGCTTCACCCAGGTGCTGCCGGCCGTGATGGTCTCGCGCGCGCGGATCTCGTCCCAGTCCGCCGGCAGCCGGTCGGGGGCGATCTGGATGACGGCGGCGGGGGTCCGCTCGGCGCGGTAGAAGTCGCACACCTGGCCGATCAGCTCGGCGTCGACCGGCTCGTCGACGCCGAACCCGAGGGCCTTGCTCCAGTAGTTGACCGGGTCGTGCCGCATGGAGAGCACCACGCCACCGCCGAGGCGGGTGGCGGCCATGCCGAGCGTGTCCTGGACCGCGCCCGGCGTTCCCGAGGAGTAGCGGTACATGAACTCGGCCTCGGCCTGCTCGGCGAGCGCGTACACCATGTCCTGGTCGTGAGGGTCTACCGCCATTCGTCGAAGCCTGCCATGGCCCACGCAGGCCGGCCCGGGACCGTGAGCAGGGCCACTACCGCAGGTGGGGGGCGTGCCAGCCGTCGGCGAGGGCGACGGCGTCCGCGGGACCCCAGGTGCCCTTGTCGTACGGCTGCACCGCCGCCGGCAGGTCGAGGATCGGCTCGACGATGCGCCACTCCTGCTGGATCGTCTCCTCGCGGGCGAAGCGCAGGTGCTGGCCGTCCATGGCGTCGTCGAGCAGCCGCTCGTACGCCTCCTGCCGGTGCCCGAGGGCCGCGCCGAAGTCGACGGAGAGGTCCACCGGGCGGCTGGCCACCTCGGCGCCCGGGCTCTTCGCCTGGATCGACATCGTGATGCCGTCGCCGTGGCCGAGCCGGAAGCGCAGCAGGTTCGCGGTGGTCGCGGCGCCGCCCTCAGCCGGGATGAGGGATCGCGTCGGCCGCTTGAACTCGACGACGACCTCGGTGGCCGTCCCGGGCAGGGACTTGCCGCTGCGCAGGTAGAAGGGAACGCCCGCCCAGCGGGGGGAGTCGACCGTCAGCCGGGTCGCCACGAACGTCTCCGTGTTCGAGTTCGGCCCGACGCCCGGCTCGTCGCGGTAGCCGGCGTACTGGCCTCGTACCGTGGTCTCCGGCGCGAGGGGCGTGATCTGCCGCAGCACCGCGACCTCCGACTCGCGGAACGCGTCGGCGTCGTCGGAGGTCGGCGCCTCCATGGCGAGCAGCGCGACGACCTGCAGGATGTGGTTCTGCAGGACGTCGCGGGTGGCGCCCACGGTGTCGTAGAAGCCAGCGCGGCCCTGGGTGCCGAAGCCCTCGGCGAGCGTGATCTGGATGTTGTCGATGTGTTCGTTGGTCCACAGCGGCTCGAAGAGCCGGTTGGCGAACCGGAACGCGTAGAGGCTCTCGACGGCTTCCTTGCCGAGGTAGTGGTCGATCCGGAAGACGCGCTGCGGGTCGAAGGCCGCGTGCAGCGTCCGGTTCAGCTCGTGCGACGACGCCAGGTCGCGGCCGAACGGCTTCTCCACGATCACCCGGCCCCGCTCGGCCAGGCCGACCGCCGCCAGGCCCTCGACCACGGCGCCGAACACCGCCGGGGGGATCGCCAGGTAGAACAGGGGGCGCTCGGCGGCCTGCAGGCGCTGCGCCAGCCGCTGGTACGTGGCGGGGTCCGCGTAGTCGCCGGAGATCATCGACAGGTTCCGGGCCAGCGCGTCGAACGTCTCGTCGTCGACCGCGTCGTTGGCCTCGGCGACCGACTTACGGGCGGTGGTGACGAGCTGCTGGTCATCCCAGGGGGAGCGGGCCACGCCGATCACCGGAACGTCGAGGCGGTCGCGCCGGGTCAGCTCGTACAGCGCCGGGAACAGCTTCTTCGAGACGAGGTCCCCCGTCACGCCGAACAGCACTACCGCGTCTGAGCGAACGTCCATGGTGCTTCCATCCGATCATGTGAACCCTGATCTTCCAAGCCGGGCAACCGTAGGGCCCCACCGGGGAATTCCCGCCGAGGGGTCAGCGTGAGGACGGCGACAGCGACCGCCGCCACGATAAGGAAGGTTTACAGTCCGGGTCCGACGCAGGTAGCGTGCGGAGTCTGATCGACATTCATCGATCATGACGAGGCCTGGAGGTACCTGTGCGTCGCCGACACACCCTGACGCGGCTGCTGGCCATCGCCGCACTCGGACTGCCGTTCACCCTGCCCGCCGCCCCGGCCGCCGCCACGCCGGCCACCCCGACCCGGCACCTGAGCGACGTGGTCCCCGCACCCGTCGAGACCCACCCCGACGCCGGGGCCACCTTCCGCATCACCCCGCTGACCGTCATCCGCACGACACCCGGCTCGACCGCCGCCTGGCAGGTGGGTCGCCACCTCGCCGGAACACTGCGCCCCGCCACCGGCTACCCACTACCGGTCCTGCCCGTCCGCTCGACGCCGCTACCCGAGATAGCCCTGCTCCTCGGGGGCGCCGACGCCCGGGTCGGCCAGCAGGGCTATCAGATCGACGTCACCCGCCACGGCGTGACGATCCGGGCCAACACCGCGGCCGGGCTGTTCGCCGGCGCCCAGACCCTGCGCCAACTGCTACCCGCCGAGATCGAAGCACCCCACCGGCAGCGGGTCACCTGGACGGTGCCCGGCGGCCGGATCGTGGACCACCCCCGCTTCGCGTACCGCGGAGCCATGCTCGACGTGGCGCGACACTTCCACACCGTCGACGAGATCACCGCGTACGTCGACCTGCTCAGCCAGTACAAAATCAACTACCTGCACCTGCACCTGACCGACGACCAGGGCTGGCGCATCCAGATCGACTCCTGGCCCCGGCTCACCACCGTCGGCGGAGGCCCGGGCACCGGCGTCGACGGCGTCGGGCCGGGCTTCCTCACCAAGGCCGACTACCAGGCGGTCGTCGCGTACGCCGCCGCGCGGCACATCACGATCATCCCCGAGATCGACATGCCGGGGCACACCAACGCCGCCCAGTCCACCTACCCCGAGCTCAACTGCGACGGCGTCGCACCGCCCCCTCGCACCGACATGGCCGTGGGCTACAGCTCACTGTGCATCAACGACGAACTGACCTACCGGTTCGTCGAAGACGTCATCCGCGAACTCGCCGCCATCACCCCCGGACCGTTCCTGCACATCGGCGGCGACGAGGCCCACGCGACCACCGACGAGGACTACCGCACCTTCATGGACCGGGTCCTGCCGCTGGTCACCAAGTACGGCAAGCGCGCCTCCGGGTGGAACGAGGTCACGCAGGCCGACCCGCCGAGCGACGTGGTGGCGCAATTCTGGGGCACCGGCACGACCAACGCCGACCTGGTCGACGCCGCCGCCCGCGGCAACAAGGTGATCATGTCGCCGGCGAGCCGCACCTACCTGGACATGAAGTACGACGCCAACACCCGCCTCGGGCTGCGCTGGGCCGGCCTCATCGAGGTGTCCGACGCGTACGGCTGGGATCCGGCCCACCGCGTGAGCGGGGTCGGGGAGGACGCGATCCTCGGCGTCGAGGCGCCGCTGTGGTCCGAGACGCTGCGGAGCCTGGACGACATCGAGTTCATGGCCTTCCCCCGCCTGCCCGCGATCGCCGAACTGGGCTGGTCGACCGAGGCCAGCCACGACTGGGAGTCGTTCCGCGTCCGCCTGGGGGAGCAGGCGCCACGCTGGCGCCTGCAGGACGTCAACTTCTACCCGTCCCCGCAGGTGCCATGGATCTGACCGGCTGAACCGGCGGGCCGGGGCACACCGAGGCCCGGACCGCCGGCCACCGATGGCTCAGCGACCGCACGCGGTGTCCAGAGCCTTCAACGTCGGGTCGAGATCCGGCGCCTCGACCTTGGTGGCCTGCGGACCGGTGAGCCGCTTCTCGATCGCCTCGGCGAGGTTGTCCAGCGCGCCTCGCACCTGCGGGTCGGCAGCCTCCGGAGCCTTCGCGCGCAGGCCCTGCGCCAGCGTGGTGTAGCGGGCCCGGACCTGCGCACCCTGCTCCGTCGCGCTGACCGGCTTGTCGATGGCCGCGATGGCGTCATCCGCCATCCCCACGAACTGCTCCTTGACCACCGCGAGGGTGGCGTCGCAGACCTGCTTGCTGTTCGCCGCGACGTCGACCGTCGGCCCGGCCGCGGGCGCGGCGGCCTCCTTCGGCGCGGGGTCACAGCCGGCGGCGAGACCGCCAACAGCGACCAGGGCCACAATCGTACGGACAGGCTTGTTCGTCATGGTGTTTCCCCCGTGGTCAGTTAACGCCGCAACGCGACGCACCACTGTAGAAAGTGATCACCAAACCCGCACACCCATTTCTCCCGCCTCGATTCAGCTCTGCGCGGATTCTGCCCACAGCGAGCTTTGGTGGTGCCGCCACCGCCGATGGTGTCGAGTGGGTCAGATGACATCCCACGAGGCGGCGCAGCGGTTCCCCCGCTCCTCGCCGTACTGGCCGGTGCTGAGCCATCCGGTGCTGCGCAGGATCCTGCCCGGCCTCACGGTGTCCGCCCTGGGCGACGGCATGGCGGTCGTCGCCGTCAGCTGGATGGCGTTGCAACTCGCGCCCCCGCAGCAGCGCGGCACCTGGGTCGCGATCGCCATGGCCGCGTACACCGTGCCCAGCGTGCTGGCCACGGTGCTGTTCGGCCGGCTGCTGGGTGGGCGCGGCGGCGCGCAGCTCGCCGGCTGGGACGCCACCCTGCGCGCCGGGGCGCTCGCGGCGATCCCCCTCGCCCACCTCCTCGGGGCCCTGAGCCTCGGCCTGTACGTGACGTTGCTGGCCGCCTCATCGCTGCTGCACTCCTGGGGCACGGCGGGACGCTACACACTCATCGCCGACGTGCTCCCCGAACGCCACCACCTGGCCGGGAACGCCACCCTCGGCGTCATCGGCGAACTGGCGACCATCGGCGGACCGCCGCTGGCCGGTCTCCTGATCGGCTGGGCCGGCGCGGTGTGGGTGATCGCCATCGACGCCGCCACCTTCGCCGTCCTCGCGCTCACCTACCACCTAGCCGTACCCGTCACCGACCGGCCCGCACCACCGCGGACCGGCCCGTCGCGTACCGCCGGCTTCGCCGTCATCCGGCACAACCGCACCCTGCTCGGCCTGATCGCCCTCAGCTTCGGGTTCTTCATCCTGTTCGGCCCCGTCTACATCGCCCTGCCCCTGCACATCGTCGACGACCTGCACGCCTCGGCGACCCTGCTCGGCACCTACTACATGGTGTTCGGGGCGGGCGCCCTCCTCGGCGGCCTGACCGTCGGCTACCTCCGCCGCTGGTCACTGTGGCGCGTCACCATCGGCATCGTCGTCGGCTTCGGCCTCACCATGCTGCCCCTCGGGCTGGGCGCACCCACCAGCCTCTCCCTGCTCGCCTTCGCCGTCGGCGGCGCGATCTGGGCGCCGTACGTACCCACCTCGATGGCGTTGTTCCAACGCAGCACCACGAGCACGAACCGGACGCAGGTCCTCGCCGCCAACGGCGCCGTCACCGTGCTGGCGGTGCCGGCCGGCACCATGCTCGGCGGCCCGCTCGTGAGCGCCCTCGGCGCACGTGAGACGTTGCTGATCTGCGCCAGCGCCATCATCACCGTCGGCGTGCTCGCCGCCGGCCTCACCACCCACCGGACACCGTCGGAAGGACCTCGACATGCACCTGGCGTTTGACCGATCAGCGCACGACGGACCGGTGGTGGTGTGCCTTCCGATGTTCGGCATGACCCGCGCCGCCACGGCCGCCGCCTTCAGCCCCGCCTTCGCCGGCGCGGGCCTGCACGAGGTGTACCTCGACCTGCCCGGCCACGGCGACTCCCCAGTGAACTGCCCACCCGAGTCCCCGGCCGTACTGGACATCGTGTGCGCGTGGCTCGACCACCACGTCGACGCGCCGGTCCTGCTGGCCGGCGGCTCCTACGGCGCCTACCTGGCCGCCGGAATCGCCCGCCAACGACCCGACCTCGTCCGCGGCCTGCTCCTCGTCTGCCCCGGCGTCACCATCGCGCCCGCAAGCCGGGACCTGCCCGACCCCGAGCAGTCGGAAACGCCCGCGGGCTGGCTCGACGCCGCCCCCGCCGAGCTGCGCGCCCACCTCGACGTCGCCCTGGGCCACCGCACCCCGACCGTCGTCGCGACGGTCCTCGCGGCACTGAACTCCGGCGGCCCCGGCGACGAGAAGTTCCAACAAGCCCTCCAGACCGGCCCCGACTTCGCGCTGCCCGACGAGGACGCCGACCACACCTTCCACGGCCCGGTCAGCGTCATCACCGGCCGACAGGACCGGATCGTCGGCTACGCCGACCAGTTCCGCGCCATGCGCCACTACCCCCGCGGCACCTACACCGTGATCGACGCGGCCGGGCACCACCTGCCGTTCGAACAACCCACGCTGCTGCGCTCCCTCACGCAGGACTGGTTGCACCGAGCCCAGGGCCAAGACCAACAGCCGTGTGTCGTCTAGCCGACACACTGCAACAAGAAGCCCTCCCCGGACGTGAATCAGTCATCACAACGACGCCCGGACCACCCGGGCCCACACGGGGAGCACCGAATGACCCACACCGCTCGACACAGAATGATGGCCTCCGCTGTCGCCGGCCTGCTGGCCACCTCGCTCGGCGCCACCGCGACGGCGACCGCCGCACCCAGGGGACAGGTCGTCCGACCCTGCACCATCAGCACCCTGCCCTACCCGGCCGACACCTACCGCGCCGAGGCGAACGCCATCGATTCGACGGGCCGGTTCACCGCCGGCGCGGCGCTGCGGGTCAGTGACAGCGGCAACCAGAACCTGCTGCTCGTCTGGGACCGCGGCATTCTCACCACGATCGAGTCGCCGCTCGTCGACGACGCCGTCGACGTCAACGCCCACGGCGTCGTCGTCGGCGACGGTTCACCGGAGAGCTACGCCCAGCCGTGGCGCTACCGCGACGGCCACGTCGAGCAACTGCCGGTGCTGTCGACCTCCGGCACCTACGTCACGGCCATCAACGACAGCGGCGACATCGTCGGCTACGCCTGGGACGACGCCACCGGCCAGAACGTCCCACTGCGCTGGCCGGCCGCGCAACCGGGAACGGTCGAGGTGCTCTCCGCCCCGTCCGGCGCAACCGCGAAGGGCATCACCAACGACGGCACCATCGTGGGGACCGCCGGGAGCTTCGGCGACTGGAGCGGTTGGGTCCGTCGGCCCAACGGCCGCATCGACGCCCTCACCACCCCGGGCGCCCGGACGACCCTGATCGCAGCCGCGCAGGGCCCCTTTGCGCTCGGCCAGGTCGCCCTGGCCGACGGCACCACGCTGAAGCTGCGCTGGGACCTGCGCGACGGCTCGTACACGATGCTCGACCAGCGGCTGGAATGGCTGGAGGACGTCAACGCCCAAGGCGTGGTCGCCGGCGGCAGCCGAGTCGTGCGCGAGGGCACCTCCCGGGTCCTGCCCGGCGGCGGCGCCCAGGTGCCGATCGGGGCCCGCGCCATCTCCGACACCGGCACCATCGTCGGTTTCCGTAACGCCGAGAGAGTCACCCCGGTGCGCTGGAACGGCTGCTGACCTCCGCTACCGGCAGCGACATCGACGTGCTTCGGTGAACACACCACCCCCACACCCACCTGGAGCAGAGATGACCTGGAACGCGCTCGTCGCCGGCCTCACCACCGGCGTCCTCGCCGTGGCGCTGGGGCCACCCGTCGCCACCGCGGCCGCCCCGCCACCACGCAAGCCCATCCGGGTCTGCGCGCTACTCCCGCTGCCCCTGCCCGCGGACATGAACGGCCGAGCCCTGGCAGTCGACCCGACCGGCCGGTACATCGCCGGCCTCGGCTACCGCGTCACCGACGACGACCAGCATCCGCTCCTGCTGCTCTGGGACGCAGCGCCGCTCCACCACGGGCCGGGTGCCTGGAACCAGCCGCACCTCACCATCGTCGCGACGGACGCCGCGCAGGTGCTCCACGACATCAACCGGCACGGCGTCGTCATAGGCGGTGGCCTCGTCGACAACGTCCACAAGCCCTGGCGCTACCGCGACGGTCAACTGGAGTGGCTACCCACCCTGACGGACACCACCACCTCGGCGGTGGGCATCAATTCGCGCGGCGACATCGTCGGCAGCGTCGCCGTGGAGGAGACCGAGACAACCCTGCCGCTGCTCTGGCCGGCCGACCGACCGGGCACCGTCGACGTGATCGGCGCCCCGCCGAACTCCGGCGCGGGAGAGATCCTCGACGACGGCACCATCGTCGGCGGCTCGGGCGGCTCAAGCAACTCCACGGCCTTCGGCTGGGTACGTCGCCCAGACGGACGAATCGACCGGCTCACCGCACCCGGCACCCGGTGGACCGCAGCCACCGCAGCCGCAGGAACCTGGGCGGCCGGTCCCGTCGGCACCGGCCCCGCGGAGGAGGACGTCGCGGTGATGCGCTGGAACCTACGGACCGGCGTGCCGATCCCGGCGAACCCGACGTTGCGGTATGTGCAGGACGTCAACGCCCGAGGCACCATACTCGGCGACCGAGCGGTCGACCACGACGGCCGGCTCGTCGCCCTGGCCGGCGCCCTCCCCAACCCCCTGAACTCCATCGCCTGGGCGATCGCCGACGACGGCCTCGTGGTCGGCTCCACCAACGACTCCCGGTGGCGTCCAGCCCGCTGGATCAACTGCTGAGGTAGGCCGGTCGTGGGGGAGAGGCTCGTCACCCCGACACCGGTCGTGTGACCACGATCGCGGCATCCCGAATTGACCTGAACTGAACTTGAGGTTCTAGCGTTCCACGCGTGATTCACGAAGGAACCACCGACCACGCCACGACCCGGCCCGTCCGGGTCGCCGTCGTCGGCGCCGGACCGGCCGGCATCTACGCCGCCGACATCCTCACCAAGGCCACCCCGACGGCCACGGTCGACATCTACGACCGGTTGCCGACGCCGTACGGCCTGATCCGGTACGGCGTGGCACCCGACCACCCCCGAATCAAGGAGATCATCACCGCGCTGCACCAGGTGCTGGACAACCCGCGGATCCGCTTCATCGGCAACATCGACTACGGCGTGGACGTGAAACCCGAGGAACTCGACCAGTTCTACGACGCGACCGTCATCGCCACCGGCGCCAACCAGGACCGTGACCTCGACATCCCCGGAATCGACCTGCCCGGCAGCTTCGGCGGCGCGGACTTCGTCTCCTGGTACGACGGGCACCCCGACGCGCCCCGCGACTGGCCGATGACCGCCGCCAAGGTCGCCGTCATCGGCGCCGGGAACGTCGCGGTGGACATCGCCCGGATCCTCGCGAAGACCGCCGACGAACTGCTCGAGACCGAGATCCCGGACAACGTCCACCGGCACCTGGTCACCAACCCGGTGACCGACGTACACGTGTTCTCCCGCCGCGGCCCCGGACAGGTCAAGTTCACCCCGCAGGAGCTACGGGAACTCGACGAGTCCCCGAACGTCGAGGTCATCGTCCACCCCGAGGGCATCGAATTCGACGAGGCCAGCCTCGCCACGATCCGCAGCAGGCGAAGCGTCAAGATGTGCGTGGACATCCTGCAGAACTGGGCCGCACGCGACTCCCGCGGGCGTACCCGCCGCCTGCACCTGCACTTCCTGCAGGCCCCGGTGGCGATCCTCGGCACGGACCGGGTCACCGGCCTGCGCACCGAGACGCAGCAGCTCACCGGCGACGGCTGGGTACGCGGCACCGGCGCGTACACCGACTGGGACGTCCAGGCGGTCTACCGCGCGATCGGCTACCTCAGCCGCCCGGTCGCCGACCTGCCCTTCGATCCGGCGACCGGCACCATCCCGCACGCCCACGGCCGCGTCCTGGACCTCGACGGCGACCCGATTCCCGGCCGGTACGTCACCGGCTGGATCAAGCGCGGCCCGGTCGGCCTGATCGGCCACACCAAGAAGGACGCCAACGAGACGATCGCCAGCCTGCTGGCCGACCTGCCGACCCTGCCGACCGTCACCCACGGCGACCCGGCCGACGTGCTGACCCACCTGCAGCGCCGCAGCCTGAATCACACCACCTGGGCCGGCTGGCAACGACTGGACCGACACGAGATCAACCTCGGCCGCCCCCACGGGCGCAAGCGCGTCAAGGTCGTCCCTCGCGACGAGATGATCGGCATCAGCAACACGCCGGAGCCGCAGCCCGACACCCGAGCCTGACGAGGAGCCGCGATGCGAACGACGGGGGAGCAGCCCGGGCAGGAGCCGGCGAGCCCGGACGATCTGCTCACCCTCGGCGAGGTCATCGCCCGCACCGGAGTCGCGGCGTCCGCCCTGCGCTTCTACGAGAGCAAGGGGCTCATCTTCGCCGAGCGCAACGAGGGCAACCAACGCCTCTACCGGCGACACATGCTCCGCCGCATCTCGCTCATCCTCGTCGCCAAACGGCTCGGCATCCACCTCGCCGACGTCGCCGGGATCTTCGTCACCCTGCCCACCGACCGCGCGCCGAGCCACGAGGACTGGGAGCGCGTCTCACGATCCTGGAAGCAGGACCTGGAGCACCGCCGACGCTACGTCGAGAACCTGGAACACCAGCTCATCGGCTGCATCGGGTGCGGATGCCTCTCGATGAGAGCCTGCGGCCTGCTCAACCCCGACGACGACCTCGGCAAACGCGGCCCCGGACCCGTACGCCTCGACGAGGCCAGCCGGTGACGACGCCAGCCGGTGACGGCACCGCCGGATTTGACATGAAGCATGGTTCAGGTTTTAGCGTCACGTTGTGGATCAAGAGGGGACAGGTGGCTGATCCACCACGCCACCACGTTCGTCACCACGCACCCGTTCTCGGAAGGAACCTGATGCACCTGCCACGCCTTCTCCGCCCGCGCCTCGTCGCGAGCGCCCACTGCGACCTACCCTGCGGCGTCTACGACCCGGCCCAGGCCCGCATCGAGGCCGAGTCGATCAAGGCCATCGCCGAGAAGTACCAGGCCAGCGACGACCCCGAGTTCCGGACCCGGTCGCTGATCATCAAGGAACAGCGGGCCGAGCTGGTCAAGCACCACCTGTGGGTACTGTGGACCGACTACTTCAAGGCGCCGCACTTCGAGACGTACCCCCAGCTGCACGGCCTCTTCAACGAGGCCACCAAGCTGGCCGGCGCCAGCGGCGCGAAGGGCTCCGCCGACCCGGCCGTCGCCGCGCAGCTCCTCTCGAAGATCGAAGAGATCTCGACGATCTTCTGGGAGACCAAGCACCACTGACCCGCCCGGACCGGGTGGCACCCCGCCACCCGGTCCCGCACAACCCGCTCAGGAGGGCACATGCCATCGCGCACCGACCTCATCGAGGACCTGATGAGCCGATTCCCACACGTACCCCGTGAGGCGGTCATCAAAGAGGACCTGCTGCGCGGCGGGCTGGCCTTCGACGACTCAGCGCTGACCGACAACGAGAACGGCGACGTCAAACCGAAGTCGTACTTCATCTTCTCGTTCGACCACCGGACACTGCCCGAGCTGGGCACGGCCGCGCTGCGTCGCCCACCCGAGGAGATCGTGCTCACCGGCGGGCCGTACGACCTGCGCCGCACCGTCGTCTCGGTACGCACCAACCCCGGCTCGCCGTACCGGGTGAAGACCGACGACGACGGCCGGCTGCGCCTGCACCTGGACGACCGGCCGATCGCCGACGTCGGGCTGCCCCCCATGCCGGACTACTACCGGCACACCCTCGCCAACGGAAAATCGGTGATGGAGGTCGCACCCACCATCCAGTGGGGCTACCTCATCTACCTGACCGCCTTCCGGGTCTGCCAGTACTTCGGCGCCAAGGAGGAGTGCCAGTACTGCGACATCAACCACAACTGGCGCCAGCACAAGGCGGCGGGACGGCCGTACACCGGGGTCAAGCCCGTGGACGAGGTCCTCGAGGCGCTGGCGATCATCGACCGGCACGACACGTCGCGCGCCTCCCAGGCGTACACCCTCACCGGCGGCAGCATCACCTCGACCGTGGGTGGCAAGGCCGAGGCCGACTTCTACGGCCAGTACGCCCAGGCGATCGAGGAGCGGTTCCCGGGCCGGTGGATCGGCAAGGTGGTCGCGCAGGCGCTGCCCCGAGCCGACGTGCAGCGGTTCAAGGACTACGGGATCCAGATCTACCACCCGAACTACGAGGTGTGGGACAAGCGGCTGTTCGAGCTCTACTGCCCGGGCAAGGAGCGCTACGTCGGCCGGGAGGAGTGGCACCGCCGCATCCTCGACTCCGCCGAGGTGTTCGGGCCGCGCAACGTGATCCCGAACTTCGTGGCGGGCGTCGAGATGGCCGCCCCGCACGGCTTCACGAGCGTGGACGAGGCGATCGACTCCACCGCCGAAGGACTCGACTACTTCATGTCGCGCGGGATCACGCCCCGGTTCACCACCTGGTGCCCGGAGCCGACCACGCCGCTCGGCGCGGCCAACCCCGAAGGGGCGCCGCTGGAATACCACGTCCGGCTGCTGGAGACGTACCGGGCGACCATGGACGCCCACGGGCTGTCCAGCCCGCCGGGGTACGGGCCGGCCGGGCCCGGCCGCGCGGTCTTCTCGGTCAGCTCGTTCATGGACACCCTGCCCATCGCGCAGTCGTGACAGCGCGCGTCCGGGCGGCATCAGCATGCCGCCCGGACGCACGCCGACCGTGGAGCTGGACTTCGCTCCTGATTCGATAATGCACATTATGTAAAGTAAGGCGATCTGAGCGTCCCCCGAGCGGGGTCAGAGCGCCAGGTGTCGCTCGATCAGTGCGACCCGCTCGGGCACCGGGCCGGCCGGCACGTCGACCAGTCGGTGCCCGTACGCCTCGTACACCCGCTCGTGCACCTGCGCGAAGATCAGCGACTCGGCGTAGCCGATCCGGCGGGCGGCCGTGGGCGTGACGAAGCCCAGCGGGCCGATCAGGAAGACCGGATCTTGATAGATCCCCGCACGGGTGACCCGGTCGACCTCGCCGGCGAGTTCGGGCCCGACCGCGCGGCCCAGGTGGCGCGCCAGCGCCAGGGTGCACAGCGGTGACCGGTCGTGGATCTGTACCGCAGCGTGCGCGTCGGCCGCGACGCGACGGCGGCGCTGTAGTCGTACGACGGAGTCGAGGAATCCGCGCTCCTGCCAGGGTTCGGCGCAGCCCTGCGCCTGCCGGGCCGCGATGATGTCGGTTGCCGCCTCCCGGACCACCCGGTGCCCGCGGCGACTCAGCGCCTCGATCAGTGTGGTCTTGCCGGCCCCTGGGGCTCCGGTCAGGACATAGCGCCGCGGTTCGGTCACCGCGCTCCCCTCTCCCCTGATGGCGGACAACACGAAAATGCTGCATAATATCCCTTATGCATGACAAACAGGACGAATCGCTCGCCACCTTGATCGAGGAGTTCCTGACCGACCGGGCCACACGCAAGCCCTCCCCCCACACCCTGGCCGCGTACCGCCGGGACCTGTACGCGGTGGGCGCCCTGGTCGCCGAGGACGGCACCGCTCCCCTCCCCCTCGACGTTCTGTCGATCACTGATCTCTCCCCCCGGGTGATGCGGGCGGCGTTCGCCCGGTTCGCCGCGCCCCGGGCCGCCGCGTCGGTGCACCGGGCCTGGTCCACCTGGAACAGCTTCTTCACCTTCCTGGTCGCCGACGGGGTGGTGGCCGGCAACCCGATGCCGGCCGTCGGTCGGCCCCGGGCCCTCCTCCCCCAGCCGAAGCCGCTGCGCGGCGCGGACACCCCCGAGGTGCTGCTCGCCTCGGCCGCGCGTGACGACGGCCGGCAGCGTGACCCGTGGCCGGAGCGGGACGTGGCCGTGTTGGCGTTGGCGCTCTGCGCTGGGCTGCGCCTGGCGGAGCTGCTGGCGCTGCGGGTCAGTTCGCTGGCGGGTCGCGATGGTGAACGGCGGGTCGAGGTGGCCGGCAAGGGTGGGCGCCCCCGGGTGGTGCCGATCGAAGCGGACCTGGACCGGGTGGTGGCGGACTACCTGGGCAGTCGGGCGGCGCGGTTCGGGTCGCGGTCGGTGCGGCCGGACTCGGCGTTGCTGGTGGACCGGCAGGGCGAGCCGCTGCGCCGTGGTGGGCTGCAGTACCTGGTGGAGTCGTGTTATCGGCGGGCGGGCATCGGTGACCGGGTGCCGCGGGGGGCGCGGTTGCACGCGCTGCGGCACACGTTCGCGACCCGGTTGGCGGAGGACGGTGCGAGCGCGGCGGAGATCATGCGGTTGTTGGGGCACGCGTCGTTGGCGTCGTCGCAGACGTACATCGAGGTGACGGCCGGGCAGCAGCGCGACGCGGTGCGCGCGAACCGCACCAACCGGGCGCTGCGGGCGCTGGTGCCGTCCGGCGGCGAGCCGGAACGTTGACGGGCGCGGCGGGGTCAGCCCAGGTCGACCAGCAGGGGGCGGTGGTCGGAGATGGCGGACAGGGGTGCGGTGACGGCCCGTACGGGTGGGAGGTGCTCGACGGCGTGTCGGTCGGCGAGGACGTGGTCGAGTTGGATGCGGGGTTGCCCGGCGGGGTAGGTGGGGCGCCGGCCCAGGGGCTGCCAGCCGGAGACGAGTCGGGCGGCGCCGGCGGGGAGGTTGAGGTCGCCGAGCAGGACGCGGGGTGCCGGTAGCGCGCGCAGGGCGCGGATGGTCTGGCGGAGTTGGCGGGCGTTCCAGCCGGGGACGAAGGACAGGTGGGTGGCGGCGACGGTGAGGGGGCCGTGTGGGGTGTCCAGGACGGCGGCGAGGACGACGCGGGGTTCGTCGCGCAGCAGGATGAGGCCGCGGCCGGGGCCGGGGACGTAGATCGGGGAGCGGACGGGTGCGGGTTTGAGGCGGGTGATGTGCCAGCTGCGGACGGGGTGTCGGCTGATGAGGCCGATGCCGTAGCAGGGTTCGCCGTGGCCGTCGTCGTCGTCACGTAGGGGGCGGAACTGTTCGCCGGGGGTGCCGACGACGGCGGCGGCGAAGCGGTGGTGTGGTGCGCCGAGGGCGCGGGCGGCGAGGGCGGTGAGGTCGAGGTTGCCGCTGCGGTGTTGGTCGCGGTCGACCTCTTGCAGGGCGAGGACGTCGGCGTCGAGGGCGCGGACGGCGGCGGTGAGGCGGTCGGGGTCGACGAGCCCGTCGGTGAGGGATCGTCCGTGCAGCATGTTGAAGGTGGCCAGGCGCACTCTTGCACCTTACGTGCGACGTGACAGGGTTGGCCGGTGGTGAAGCTGTTGCTGTGCTCGATGGTGGTGTTCGTGGCGGTGGGTGCGTTGGGGGTGTGGCTGCGGCGGGCGCGGGGGCGGTGAGCGCCACCCGGGCGTACCCCCGGGGGCTGGTGGGGTGGGTCGGGGTGGGGAGAATGGCCGCCCGTGGACGCTGTTTCGCTGAGCACGCTGCTGGCCGCCGCCGCGATGGCTGGGTGGGTTGACGCCGTGGTGGGTGGTGGTGGGTTGTTGCTGCTGCCGGCGTTGTTGGTGGCGGCGCCGGGGTTGCCGGTGGCTACCGCGTTGGGCACGAACAAGTTGGCGGCGATCTTCGGTACGGCGACGGCGGCGGCGACGTACGCGCGGCGCACGAAGGTCGACTGGGCGGTGGCGGGGCCGTCTGCGGGGTTGGCGGTGCTCAGTGCGGGGGTGGGTGCCGCGCTGGCGGGTGCGGTGCCGGCGTCGGCGTACCGGCCGGTGGTGTTGGTGGTGTTGGTGTCGGTGGCGGTGTTCGTGGTGCTGCGTCCGCGGCTGGGTGTGGTGGCGGTGCCGGCTCGGCGGACGCCGCTGCGGGTGGCGGTGGTGGTCGCGGTGGCCGGGGTGGGCGTGGCGTTGTACGACGGGTTGATCGGTCCGGGTACGGGCACGTTTCTGGTGTTGGCGTTCACGGCGCTGGTGGGCGCGGATTTCGTGCATGGGTCGGCGATGGCGAAGGTGGTCAACGCGGGGACGAATCTGGGTGCGCTGGTGGTGTTCGGGGTGACCGGGCATGTGTGGTGGCTGCTGGGTGCGGGGATGGCGGTGTGCAACATCGCTGGCGCGGTGGTGGGGGCGCGGATGGCGTTGCGGCGGGGGTCGGGGTTCGTGCGGGTGGTGCTGCTGGTGGTGGTGGTGGCGTTGGTGGCGAAGCTGGGCCACGATCAGTGGTTGGCGCGGTAGCTGATGCCGGTGCGCGCGGAGCATGACCGGGGTGTCCTGGCCGAGTTGCTGGGGCGGGATCCGGTGCTGCATGCCTATCAGTTGGGCGATCTGGACGACTTCTTCTGGCCGTACACGTCGTGGTTTCGGCGGGGTGAGCAGGTCGTGTTGCTGTATCACGGTGTGGATCCGCCGACGTTGTTGGCGTTCGCGGCGCCGGCGGACACGGCGTCGATGGCGGTGTTGTTGGCGGAGTTGGCGCCGGTGCTGCCGGCCCGGTTGTACGCGCACCTGTCCCCCGGGTTGGGTGAGGCTCTCGGGGGGTCGTTCCGGTTGGAGCAGGCGGGGCGGCATCACCGGATGGCGTTGACGGATCCGGTCCGGTTGGGGGCGGTGCGTCCGGCGGGTGTGGTGTTGGGGGCTGCGGATCTGCCGGCGTTGCGGCGGTTGTACGCGCAGGCGTATCCGGGTAACTGGTTTGATCCGCGGATGCTGGACACCGGGCAGTACGTGGGTGTGCGTGCGGGTGGTGAGGTGGTGGCGGTGGCCGGGGTGCACGTGTGGTCGCCGACGTACCGGGTGGCGGCGTTGGGCAACGTGACCACTCATCCGCGGGTGCGGGGTCGGGGTCTGGGGTCGGCGGTGGTGGCGGCGTTGTGCGCGCGGCTGGGTGAGTCGGTGGCGCATGTCGCGTTGAACGTGAAGGCGGACAACGTGGCGGCGGTGCGGTTGTACGAGCGGTTGGGGTTCAGCCGGGTCGCGGACTACGACGAGGCGACGCTGACCGTTCGGTGACGGGTCAGGAGCGGCGGCTGGGTGAGGCGAAGCGGCCGGCGCGGATCTCGCGGAGGGCGCGGCGTCGGGTGTCGCCGGTGAGGGTGTCGACGTAGAGCTTGCCGAGCAGGTGGTCGGTCTCGTGTTGCAGGGCGCGGGCGAGGAAGCCGCTGCCGGTGATGGTGAGGGGCTCACCGTGTTGGTCGACGCCGTGTGCGGTGGCGTGCAGGGCCCGTGCGGTCGGGAAGTAGAGGCCGGGGATGGACAGGCAGCCCTCGTCGTCGTCCTGGCGTTCGTCGGACAGTTCGATGGTGGGGTTGATGAGGTGGCCGCGGTGGCCGTCGGCGTCGTAGACGAA
Organism: Micromonospora sp. CPCC 205539; assembly: GCF_036906815.1. Classification (NCBI taxonomy): domain Bacteria; kingdom Bacillati; phylum Actinomycetota; class Actinomycetes; order Micromonosporales; family Micromonosporaceae; genus Micromonospora; species Micromonospora sp. CPCC 205539. The sequence goes on from NZ_JBAKHW010000031.1 coordinate 77,989, forward strand.
CACCTGGGCGTTGACGCCGATCTGGGGGGCGGCGACGCCGGCGCGCCCGGGTGCGCCGAGCAGGGTGTCCATGAGGTCGGTGACCAGGGCGCGTAGGTCGGCGTCGAAGGTGGTGACCGGCTCGCTGGGGGTGCGTAGCACGGGGTCGCCGATGATCCGGATGGGCCGCATGGTCATGGGGGTCAGCGTATCGCCGGCGGTGGTGGGTGCCCGGCGAGGGTGGCGCGGATGGGGGCGGTCTTCGCGGCGGCTTCGGCGACCTCGGCGGTGGGGTCGCTGTCCCAGGTGATGCCGCCGCCGGCCCAGGTGTGCAGTTTCTCGGTGTCGGCGGCGGCGGTGCGGATGGTCAGGCCGAGGTCGATGTGGCCGGGGGTGACCCAGCCGAGCGCGCCCATGCTGGCGCCGCGGCCGACGGGTTCGAGGGCGTTGATCTGGGCGAGGGCGGCGTGTTTCGGTGCTCCGGTGACGGAGCCGCCGGGGCAGGTGGCGCGGAGCAGGTCGGCGAGGCCGAGGCCGTCGGCGGCGGTGGCGGTGACGGTGGTTTCGGCCTGCCAGAGGTCGCACCAGCGGCGGACGGCGAACAGGTCGTCGACGGTGACGGTGCCGGTGCGGGCGATGCGGGCGAGGTCGTTGCGTTCCAGGTCGACGATCATGATGTGTTCGGCGCGTTCCTTGGCGCTGGCGAGCAGTTCGGCGCGGCCGGCGGCGGTGGCGGGGCGGGTGCCTTTGATGGGTCGGGTGGTGAGGCGGCCGTTGGTGACCTCGATGAGGGTTTCCGGTGAGGCGCAGCCGATGGCCCAGTCGTCGCCGGTGAGGACGCCGCCGTAGCGGGCGCCGGGTAGCGCGCCGAGGCGGCTCAGGGCGGGCAGGGGGTCGCCGGTGTAGGGGGCGGCGGCGTGTCCGACGAGGTTGGTCTGGTAGACGTCGCCGCGGCCGATGGCGGCGCGGACGGCGTCGACGGCGTCGGCGTGTTGGTGGGGGGTCCAGCTCTCGGTCCAGGGGCCGAGCCACCAGGGGCCGGTGGGTGGTGCGGGGGCCGGGGGTGTCGG